>CAZOTG010000105.1:2035-7102 GCA_964582585.1 uncultured Chromatiaceae bacterium
CGAGCCGACTACCGCGCTTGACGTTACCACAGAAGCCCAAATCATAAAGATGCTCCTTGAATTAAAGCGCGAAATCGGCTTTACGATGTTATTTATCACCCATGACCTGCGCCTTGTCGAGAAATTCGCCGAGTAGCCCCGTAAAATCGGGATATTCCTGGCTGGCAAACCTGGCCTGGTGTAAGGTCTTGATGTGGGTGCCGCGAACTTCGGCAATGTGTAACAGTGTCTTGGTGCCGCCGATATCGCCGGCCAAGACCTTCATGAACGCAATTCTTCTGGCAGTTCGGCGGCGGCGGCCTGGTCAAGATGCCATTCCAGCGCCCCTTGGGGATTGATGAGTTGCACGGGATAAGGCGGCGTAGGTTGCGTGGCGAATACGTCCCTCATAATGGCCGCCTTGCCCGCGCCGCTCACCAGCATCAATACATGACGTGCGTGATCGATCACCGGCAGGGTCAGGGTGATTCGCCAGGTGTCGAGATTTTCCACATGTACGGCCTCGACCATGCGCGCCCGTTCGTGCAGTACCGGCGTGGCCGGAAACAAGGAAGCGATGTGGCCGTCAGGTCCCACTCCCAACAATAATAAATCGAACTGCACCACACCTTGCGCGGTAAGCGGCAGATTGCCGGTAAGTACGGTTGTATAAGCGGCGGCGGCCTGATGGGGGTCCTCCGCTTCCCCTTCAATGCGGTGGACCTGCGCTGCAGGGATGGGCACGTGGTCCAACAGCGCCTCCTTGGCCATACGGTAGTTGCTGTCGGGGTGATCGGGAGGGACGGTGCGTTCATCACCGAAATAGATATGGACATGTTCCCAGGCGAGGCGCTCCGCGTAAGGGGCCTGTGCCAGTCGGCGGTATAAGGCGCGCGGCGTAGCACCGCCGGAAAGGGCCACGTGAAACTTCCCACGGGCGGAGATGGCTCTGTCGGCGAGCGCCATCCAACGCTCGGCCACGGCCTCAATCAGGGCCTCGGTGTCGGCATGTATGCGCAAGTCTCCAATGAACATCGCTCATTACTCCTGTATGGCGTAAAGCATCCTCACATGAAGAGTTATTATAGCCTGCTGTGGCGCCAGTGTTGAAAGCGGGGCCGTCCGATCAAGAGCACAAACGCAAAGCCAACCGCGCTTGTGTAACGAATTGCAACAGGTTTTTCTGGTCCGCCTCGTCGATAGCGCGTCCTGAGACGGCGCAATCGGCATAGAAAAAACCGACGGCCCTTTCCTGGTAACGCAAGGCGGCGATGACAAAACTATTCGCTTTGACGATTTTGACAAAATCGGCGGGCAAAAGGTTTCGCCACGGGTCGGCCGAGGTATCGGTGACCAGCAATTCTCCCCCCTCCATTAGCGTTTTGGAAAATAGATCGGAAGACGGGTTGATTGCAAAAGAAAAATATTCTTTTAATACATCCCGCTGGCTGCCCGCGGCCAGCCGCCCCACATAGGAGCGGCGATCCGGTGTCACCAGGCACAACAGCACTCGCTCGAAACCCACGCACCTGTGGAGGCCGTCCAGCACCTTAAGGAAGACATCGCTTAGGCGGGCCGAATTCGCAATGAGGGTCGTGATTTCCTGGATGACTTCCAACTGTAGTTGCGGGTTGATGAGAGCTTGCGCCGGCTCGGCGGAGCCGGTGGTCTGTGGGGGAGGAGCGTCTTCGTGGGTCTTGGGAGCGGTCGCTTGAGCCGGATCCTGATGCGCATCTGGGACATCGGTGGGCGGCGCCATGCCGTCAGGCGCGGGGCCCGGCGTTGCGGGCGCGCTTGCCGTGCCCGGTTCGTCGGGGTCGGCGGTTTCCTCGTTGACGCTCGCGTAGTAGGAAAATTGCCGCGCCCATTTATTGCGCAAGGTCCCTTCACCGTCGCCCAATTTGGGTTTCAGCAAGTTCTTGCTCAGACCATATTCAGTGGCGAGGGCGCAGGACATGCGAAAGGAATTATTCAGGTAATTTTGCACCATGTCGTCATTGAGACCGGTTGCCTTGGTCAACATCTGCATGGTCTCGGTAAGCTGCTCGCTGTCGCCGTTGTCGGCATATAAATTGTCAAGTAATTGATGGGCCAGGGAGGAGACGGCACGGTTGAACGCCACCCGCTCTTTGAGGGCGCCGCCGATCTTTTCGGGCGGCGGCGCCATGGTGCTCACCACCGTGGAAGGGAATTCCCAGCTGCTTGCCAGGTCTTGCGAGATGCGCGATATGGAGGTGCCGAGCACCGCCTGTTCAGCCGCCGATTGATTGAGACCTTCCTGCTGGACCAGTTCCAAGATGCGCAGGTATTCTTCCGGCAAGACATAGGCCACGGTGATCTCGCCGATACTATGCAAAAGGGCGCAGACATAACTCTCTTCAACATCCTTGACGCCGCACTTGTCCGCGATATCGCGCACAAAGCCCGCCGCTAAATAGGACCGCACCAGCATCCGGGCCATTTCGACGCCGGGCGGGGCATTTTGAAAGCTCTCGATAAGCTTTAGGGTGAGGGTGAGGTTTCTCACGGTCTCGAAGCCCAGCACGATCACCGAGCGGGAGATGACCGAAATCTTGCCGACCCCGCGGTTGTAAAATGCAGAATTGCTCAAGCGCAATAATTTGGTGCTGAGATTGGCGTCCTTGAGCACCTCCTGGGCGACGGCCATGGCATCACTGTTGGGGTCTGAGCTGATGCGGCGGATCTTGTTGATGCTGGTGCTGAAGATGGGCAGATCACCAAGCCGTTCTATACCTTCATGGATGCGAGCCATAGTCTTGTCATGGCTCGGCGCCTCGTCGTGCATCATGGCTTGGTTTTGATGGTTGTTGCTCATCTCATTTAGGTCTACGGGTTTCCGGGTGGCGAATGCTCCTTCCCGTGCAGCGGGAACACTAGTAGTTTTTCGGGAATTTCAGCCAATTACTTGAGGGTTGGGGATTTATCACCCCAAGAAGAGGCGCTTAGCCCCGACTCAAATCAAGCGGCGGGCCGGCGTCGTTCCAAAGTCACGAAACTGTAGGAATAGGGGTTGTCGCCGTCGGGGGCGTGATCGTGCCGCGCCGTTTCCAGCCACTCATCGGCCTGCCAGGCCGGGAAAAAGGCATCGCCTGCGAAATCCTGATGGATTTCGGTGAGGTAGAGGCGCTGCGCCCGGGGAAGCAACTGCGCATAAAAAGACGCCCCGCCGATCACCATGATTTCCTCCTCATCACTGGCCAGCGCCAAGGCCTCGTCAATGGAATGGGCGACGCGCACCCCCTGGGGGCAAAAGCGGTGATCCTGGGTCACCACGATATTGGTGCGGCCCGCCAGCGGTTTGCCGATGGATTCGAAGGTCTTGCGGCCCATGAGCACCGCCTTGCCCATAGTCAGGGCGCGGAAGTGTTTCATGTCGGCGGGGAGGCGCCACGGCAGTTTATTTCCGATGCCGATTACCCGGCCTCTACCCATCGCCGCGATTAAAGAAAGGATCACCGCCCTACACCGCCACCGGCGCCTTGATGGCCGGGTGGCTTTGGTAGTCCACCAATTCGAAGTCGTCGAACTGGAAATCGAAGACGGAGTTCACCGCGGGATTGAGCTTCATGCGCGGCAAGGGAAACGGTTCTCGCGACAACTGCAATTCCGTTTGCTCTAGATGATTGACGTAGAGATGGGCGTCGCCCAGGGTGTGGACGAACTCCCCCGCCCGGAGCCCGGTAACCTGGGCGATCATCTGGGTCAGCAGCGCATAAGAGGCGATGTTGAACGGCACGCCCAGGAAGATGTCGGCGCTGCGCTGATAGAGCTGGCAGGAGAGCCTGCCCTCCGCCACGTAAAATTGAAAGAAGGCGTGACAGGGCGGCAGCGCCATGCGTTCGATATCCGCCACGTTCCAGGCGCTCACGATCAGGCGCCGTGAATCGGGATTATTTTTTATCTGCTCCACCACCCGGGCGATCTGATCGATATGGCCGCCATCCGGCGTGGGCCAGGAACGCCACTGATGGCCGTAGACGGGACCGAGTTCGCCTTTGTCGTCGGCCCACTCGTCCCAAATGGTGACGCCGTTATCGCGCAGGTATTGGATGTTGGTGTCGCCGCGCAGAAACCATAGTAATTCGTGGATGATGGAGCGCAGGTGCAGTTTCTTGGTGGTCACCACCGGAAAACCCGTGGCGAGGTCGAAGCGCATCTGATGGCCGAACACACTCAGGGTGCCGGTACCGGTGCGGTCATCTTTGCGAACGCCGTGGGTTTTGACGTGGCGCATCAGATCGAGATATTGCTGCATGTCTTAAAATCCAGTTGCGAGTTGCGAGTTGCGAGTTTCAAGTTACAAGGATAAAGAAAAAACATTTCATGGCGTCTTTCCCTGTCCTTGCTTTCGATAGGCCCACCATAGCAAACCGGCACCAGCGAGGATGAGCGGCAAGGAGAGGATCTGGCCCATGGTCACCCAGCCGAAGGCGAGATAGCCCAGTTGTGCATCGGGCACACGCACAAATTCCACCGCAAAACGGAACAGACCGTAACATAAAAGAAACAGCCCCGACACCGCCATCCTGGGACGGGGTTTCATCGAAAACAACCACAGGATGGTAAACAATACCAGGCCTTCCAAGAAGGCTTCGTAAAGCTGGGAAGGATGCCGTGGCAGGGGCCCGCCGGTGGGAAACACCATGGCCCACGGCAGATCCGACACCTTGCCCCATAATTCGCCGTTGATGAAATTGCCGATACGGCCCGCGCCGAGGCCGATGGGCACCAGGGGCGCCAAGAAATCCGTGACCTCGAAAAAGGTCTTGTTGATATGCCGGCGGTAGAGCGTCATTGCCACCAGAACCCCGATCAGGCCGCCGTGAAAAGACATGCCGCCTTCCCACACCTTCAGGATGCGCAACGGCGCTTCGACATAGGCCGGGAGATCGTAAAACAGCACATAGCCAATGCGCCCGCCCAGCACCGCCCCCAGGGCGCCGTAGAAGATCAGGTCACTGACCTGTTGTTCCGTCCATCCGGATTCCGGGCGCTGCGCCCGCCGCCGACCCAGCCACCAGGCGGCGCCGAAGCCGATCAGATACATGATGCCGTACCAGTGGACCT
>CAZOTG010000106.1:0-7059 GCA_964582585.1 uncultured Chromatiaceae bacterium
GCGCCACGTCCTTGAGCTTGAGGACGCCTTCGGGTCCGGTGGAGCGCAGGATGATGTTGCCGAATTCCTCGGGCTGCAGCATGCGGCCGCGGGCGGTGACGGTGTAGACCAACTGCTGGCCGGGGGGCGAGGGGTCGGCGCCGATCTTGCCGGCGGCGTACTGGGCATTCTGCGCGTTGATGGCGCTGGTGATGTCGCCGGTGGTGAGGCCGAGTTGGGCCATGCGGTCCGGTTTGAGCCAGATGCGCATGGAATAGTCGCGTGCGCCGAACACGATGACGTCCGCCGCGCCGGGGATGCGTTTGAGTTCATCCACCACGTTCTGGGTGGCGTAGTTGGACAGGTACAGCATGTCATAGGTGCTCTTCGGCGAATTGAGCGCCACCACCAGCAGGATGTTCTGGGAGCGCTTGGCCACGGTCACGCCGTTGCGCCGCACCTCGTCCGGCAGGCGCGGCGCGGCGAGCTGCACCCGGTTGTTGACGTTGAAGGTGGCCTTGTCGATGTCGGTGCCGACCTCGAAGGTGGCGGTGATATTGATGGTGCCGTTGGAGGCCGCGGTGGAGTTGAAGTAGAGCAGATCTTCCACGCCTGACAGTTGTTCTTCAATGGGCGCGGCCACGGTCTTGGCCAGGGTCTCGGCCGAGGCGCCGGGATAGCTGGCGGTGATGGTCACCGTGGGCGGCGAGATCTCGGGATACTGGGCGATGGGCAGGATATTCGCCGACACCAGGCCGGCCAGCACGATGATGATGGCCAATACGCTGGCGAAGATGGGGCGTTCGATGAAAAATTTTGACATGGTTCAGGGCCGTTCGCGGATTTGTTATTTTTTCTGGACCGGCTTGCCGCCGTTGGGCGCCTTGCCTGCGCCGGGACCTTCGCCCGGGGCATGGGGCAGCACCGCCGCGCCGGGGCGCAGCTTGATGAGATTGTCGGTGATGATCTTGTCGCCCGGGGCCAGGCCCTTGGTCACTACCCAGTCATGTCCCGACCAGCCGTCGGTCTCCACCGGCCGCGGCGCCACGGTGTTGTCCGCCGATACGGTGAAGACGATATCGCCCTGATCGGTCTGGGCGAGGGCGGCCTGCGGCACCAGATAGGCCTCGCGCTCACCGATGGTGACCTGGACGCGGACGAACTGGCCGGGCAACAGTCTCGACTTGGGATTGGGAAATTGGGCGCGCATGTGCACCATGCCGGTCTTATCGTCCACCGTCGAGGCGGTGTAGTTGAGCCTGCCCGTTTCGCCGTAGGCGCTGCCGTCGGGCAGGATCAGTTTTACCTGGGTCTTGCCGCCGGCCTTGCGCATTTGCTGCGACTCGCTCTCCGAGAAGGCAAAGCGCACCCAGACGGGGTCGATGATATGCATGGTGGTCAGCAGACTGGAGTCGGTGCCGGGGATAACCAGAGTGCCTTCGGAAAACTGGGCGCGATCGGTCACGCCGGAGATGGGCGCGGTGACATCGGTATAGGACAGATTCAGATCTGCGTCGCGCACCTGGGCCTCGGCGGCCATCACGTTGGCTTGCGCCGTTTGCAAGGTGGTGTTGGCGTCATCCAGTTCTTTTTGGCTGACGGCCTTTTGCTCGACCAGGGGTTTGAGGCGCTTCGCCTCGCGCTGCGCCTTTTCCAGGTTGGCCTTGGCCTGTTCCGACGCGGCACGGGCCTGCGCCAGGGCGATCTCGTAGGGTGCGCGATCGATGGTGAACAGGGTGGCGCCTTCCTTGACCTTGTCGCCCTCTTTATAGAGTTGCTTGGTGAGGATGCCGGAGACCCGTGCGCGTATCTGGACGTCCTTGGAGCCTTCCGTTTGACCCACCGTCTCGATGACGATCGGCACCTGCTGCACCTTGGCCTCCATCACCGTCACCGGCATGGGTGGCAAGCCGCCCGGTGGAGCAGCGGCCTGGCCGCTCTTGCCGCAACCACTGAGCAAGCTCAGTACCGCCGCTGCAGCGATGGCGAGCTGCAGTCGCCGACTTTGTTTTTGATTTTGTTCGCCGGAGAAATTTATGAGAGAGGAGCGCGTCATGGCCTGAGTCCAAGTGGGGAGCATGAAGGCCCCATTATATACAAACGTGCATGTATGTATACTCCGACGATTTTTGTGGTTTCGTGAGCCGCGATAGAAAGGCCAGTTCACAACATTTTACTATGTATTTCATGAATATATGCGAAATTTCCCCCTTTCCCGCCGGGTGATGCCGGGGCTTCCTCTATATATAGAGAAGGCAAACGGCCTGTACCAGGCGCGGTGCGGGCTGCGCAACGGTCTTCATGGCGTCTCCTCGCTCTCTTCGGGAAAATCGGCTACGACAGTCTGGTCATGCCGCGTTACCGCGGCCGCGTCGCGGTTGTCCGCCGCCTTGCCGCGGGTGCTGGCGATTACCACGCCGGCGATGACCAGCGTGGTTCCGGCCAACTGCAGTGGCGTCATGCGCTCGCCCAGCAGCAGGTAGGCGAGGAACAAGGTGATCACCGGGCCGATGGAACTGATGAGGGAGGTGGGGTTGGCGCCGATGCGGCGCATGCCCGCGTTGAGCAGAAAGGCCGGGATCACCGTGCAGAACACCGCCATGAGCAGCACCACGCCGTAGACCTTCGCCGGCAGGTCGAGCCCGGCGATGTGGTGGGTCGCGGTGAAATGGACCCCGGTGGCGACACAGGCGCTGGTCATGACATAGGCGGTGAAGCGCGCCGAGCCCAGGCGTACCACGAAGCGTCCGCTGATCAGGATATAGATCGCGAAGGTCAGCGCGGCGCCGAAGATCAATGCCGAGCCCAGGACCAGATGGGGTGAATAGGACACGGCGTTGCTGCCGAACACCAGGGCGATGCCGAGATAGCTCAACAGCAGGGCGGTGCGTTCTCTGGATGTCATGGGACGGTTGAAAAACAGCGCCGAGAACAGCACCACCAGCGTGGGATACAGAAACAAGATCAAACGCTCGAGGCCGGCGGAGATATAGCTCAAGCCCGCGAAATCCAGAAAGCCCGCCAGGTAGAAACCCAGGACGCCCAGGCCCGCCACCATTCCCAACTCTTGGATCGTCAGGCGCGCGTGACCCCCGACGCGATGCGACCACAGGGCGACGACCAGGAAGAATGGCAGCGACATCAGCATGCGCAGGCTCATCAGGGTGATGGCGTCCAACTCGGGGTCGTAGGCGTAGGCCAGCTTGACCAGGATCGCCTTGGCCGAAAAGCCCACCGCCGCCAGCAGCACCAGCAGGCCGCCGGAAAGGGCGGGGCGGGATGTCAGACTGGTTTCTGTTGTCGATGTAGCCACAAGTCTCTCCTGGGTTTCGGCGGTCCAAGGGTCTTGCGGTAAAAGCGGATGAGGCGGTCCCGGTAAGATCCATGGCCGCCTTGGGTATTACTGAAGTTATTTACAAATAGGGTATTTCAGCACGCAAGACGGCGGGCGAAACAAATTCGCCACAGTCGCATTACGCGTTTCTTGGGGGAGAGAATAAAATTGTCAGCACGGTCGTTCATGGCTTAAGCCTATAATCCTGGTAACAGACATGTCAAGCAGCAGATTGCCGGGGATTCCATCGGTCACCGAGGAATGAGTTAAAGAGGATTGAGAAAGGACCGCCTGGGGAAACCTCGAACGGTCTTTGGGAGATTTACTTGCGTTTGCGCGTCAATCGATTGCCCTGTGCCCTGTTTGGACTTGCCGCGGCGACGCTTACTATCGCTCATGCGCAGCAAGATACGGCGAACCGCGAGGAGGCTACCTCCCAAAAACTGTGATCTGACTCCAAATATTTTCTAGAAACTATTTTCATTTAGCTGGGAACAATCACCCATGTTGCAAGATTCTCTCTTCCCGCCCTTATTAGTCAGCACTGTCTGCGGGCTGGCTCTGATACTTGCGCCGGCGCTGACGCGTGCGGCTGATACCGCATCATCAATCAACAAATATGCCATTACCATCTTTGGCGGCAAGCTCTCGACACAGGACTGGGAAAATTCGCTAAGGGTCGGTGACCTCTCCGGCTCCAACCTCGTTGCCGGCGCCCTCGGTTGGACATTCGCCCGCACAGACGATCGTTCAGCCTCATTCGAATTGGAGGGCGAAACCGTCAAGCACTTCGGGAAACAGTATAACTGGGAGATCAATCTGCTCGTGGCTGGCCGCTGGCATCGCTTCCCCTGGTCCGACCGGGTTGGGACCAGCCTCGCCTTTGGCATTGGCCCTTCCTACGCCACGGAACTGCCCAAGTATGAAGTCGAATTGAACGGCACCAGTGAGCAATTGTTGGTGGGTTGGTTCCTGGAAGTGACGCTCGGGCCACCTAAAGGCAATCTCGCCCTCTCTTTGCGTCTGCATCATCGCTCGACAGGCTTTGGTCTATTGGGCGAAGACGGTGGTTACAATGCCCTGACGGCAGGGATTCGCTATCAGTTCTAGGGGTCGCTGTACCATTGGTGGAGGTCAAAGAAAACTTTGATCCGGCACCGGATATTTGTTCAACGACGGTGATTGCCGGCACTCACTAGCATCAGCCCGTAACTAATCAAGGTCAGCCTGGCCTCTTTCGTTGGCATCTTCTTTTTCACTGCGCGTTGATGAATTGATCCCACTCCTGCTGCCCCCAGCCGGGAGATAGAACGGCCGGCACATGAGGAGCGGACGGTACAGCGGGTTTGGGCGGCGCCGATGGCTCAGGTGGAACGGGTGGTGCCGTAAGAACCGGCAGATCCGGGCCACCAGAGGCGCCTCTTACGAACGCAACCACACCACCACGGTAATCCCAGATCAGGCCATCCTTGAAGACACCGAGATGATGGCCTCGGCAACTGTACAGGTAAGTACCATAGATCACGCCCGCATGGGAACCATTAAGATGATAGACATAGCTGCCGTGTTGCCAAGCAACGACCCGGCCTTTGTGATCGTAGATCGGTTCCATTGCTCCCTCCTTGCGCTGAGGGCCCAACTTTACGTTGTGCGGCGCTTTCGCTACCTAATCTGGAACCCTACGCCGCCGCGGGGACGTTGGCAAGTCGATTATGGGAGGGAGGCTCGAGGTGATCCAAGTCCCTTTTTGTTGGCTGGCTTAATATTCAGTGGATACTGTGCTTTTTTTCACGGGCGAAAGGCACAATATAATATTGATTTTGCAAGTTGTGTCGGCAAGGCGTGTCGAATACCTGACTGACTGAATGAGGATTCGATTCAATCAACACCTATTACTGCTTACTGCTTCGTGGCTATATGTTGCCCTTCAATGGAGTATCCGCCTTTGGCGCCGGCGGAGCAGCATCGCTATGTATCGCAGAGGCGATCTTACTCATGCGTTTGACGCTGTGATATCCCAGCTTGACGACATCCATGCCCATGGCCAGGAAGGTCTCCAGCAGTTTGGGGATCTTGGACAGGTACAGGCTCAAGGAGCCGATGACGAGCAGGGCAAGAATCATGGCGATGACGGGCCAGAATATGGTGGAGAAGAAGTTGGTCAAGTTGTACCACAGCGTTAGCGGTATCAGTAAGGCAACGCCGTACCAGACTAGTACCATAAAGGTGAAAAACAGCAGCACCAGGAATTGAATCAGGCGGACAAAGGCGTAATCGACTGTCTTCATGGCGGTACCCTCTATGTAGACCATTCAAATAAGCTTTTCACCGTATTTACGCGGCCGGGTCAACGATACTGGCACAGCATTGCCCGGATCGCAAGGTGGATAAATCCCAGACGTCAGGAGGTGTAAAAGGAGGCGGATTCAATCCTCTCAACTGCCTGAATCTTTGTTGGTTACGGACAGTTATCTGCCATGGCCGGCGCCGCCAAGAGATGGAAGGCGAGCCCTTTCTCGGGATCCCATCCATTGTAGACCTTGGGGGTTAAGTTGAGGGTGCAACGCGTGATTTCATCTTCCACGTCGGACCAGGGTGAATTCAACTCATTATGGATTAATAGGTATAAGGCATCAGCAATTATTGGCACATTAGATGCTAGCTAGATACTTTGCCATGTGCGGGGTTCTAAGTTGATTGCGCTAACGGCACTACCGGAGATGGCTATATGTCAGAAAAATCAGGCCCGTCGCGCACTATGCGGTCCCATCGCAATGACCAGGCTTTTCTCGACACGATGAAGAATTGCAGTGTTTTGGTGCAAACGCCGTTCACTAATGCACCAAAAATCTCTGCCACAGGTTTCAAAGATATGCACAGGCGGCGCTCCATGGCCCCCCGGTTAAGGAAAGGCTGACGATAATGGATGGCGAAGCGGGCCTGCCGCTTGAGTATTGTGATAGCTCACCTTACGAGGAGGCAAGCCATGATGGAGCATCGGTTGGACAATAGAATTCAGGCGCCGATCAAGGTCACCATTCAAACGGGTAAACGCAGTATCTTCAAGACGCGCGCGAATAATCTCAGCAGGGGTGGGGTGAACGTGAAAATGGATATTGCCTGGGACATCAGGAAAAAAAGACTGGTATTCGTCGAATTCATGGAGAAGCGGCTTTCTGCAAAAATCCCGGCGCTGGTCGTACAAACCACGGCGATATCGGCATCGCTTATGTTCATAGAACATTCACCTGAAGTGCAGTCTTTCCTTAGTTATCGAAACGGTTGATTTATCAAGACCGATTATTTTGCGGCGATGAAGTGGAGCCGAGTTGTCACAATACGGAAATAAATGGTCATCTAAAATAACTTGCAGATTTCAAAATGGATTTACGAAGGAGAATCAAATGGGCGTGATGGAACAAAATGTATATTTCGAACTGAGGGAAACAGTCAGAGGGTTTGGGGATTTTCTTGACAATAACACGCAGAACGTCAAATCGGGAATTCATACGGTAGCATCAATCATGCCTCAAACGCAGCATCTGGCGGATAGTCTGATCTACCTGATGGAAAACTTGAGGAACACGATTTCAACCATCGATACCGGGTCAATTATGCACCTGCAGGAGCTCTCCACCTTCGGTGACAAAGTCAATATGATTCTGCAATCCGCCAAGGAACTTCTGCCAAATGAGCCAAACGCGATCGATGACGTTAAGAGAACGACACATGTCCTAAGCGATCTG
>CAZOTG010000107.1:0-6941 GCA_964582585.1 uncultured Chromatiaceae bacterium
TTTGCCGACGTGTACTCATCGCAAGTACAGGAAGACGGGGAGACTGCCATTCAGTCTTCCGGATGATCATAGGAACCGTAACGCACATTGGTTCCACGCAGTCTGTTTTCCAGACACGTATGCGAGTAAGTTCAAGGAAATGCTAGATAAGTCTGCACCAGTGGATATGACTGGCGACTTCAATAGTGATCGATTCAAGCAGATATCCGAGCACGTCTGTAGTCTGGCAAACCATCGGGAACAGTGGTTCATGGAGAACGTGGTAATATAATGCGAATCGAACTTGAGATCACACTGCGGTGCAACTGGTCATGTAAGCAATGCAATCGGCACTGCAACGCATTTGACTTCATGCCTCTCGACGACACGGACATGACGCTTGGCCAGATTGATCGTTTCTGTTCGCAAGTCGAGGCCAGGGGACAGCGACTCAGCAGATTGTCCGTTCTCGGTGGAGAACCGTTGCTACATCCTCATCTAGGGGATATCCTCTCGATGCTGGACAAGAGGCTTCATCGGAACCGTCTGGTTCGTGAGATTCGCATCACGACTAACGGATCGTTGCTGCAGAAAATGCATCCGAAGATATTTGACAACACCATGATATCCGTCGGATACAGTAAGACAGAGTTTCTCTGTTCACAAGTTGCCCCTGGAGACAATGGCCAGAAGATGCGTCATTGTCCAGTTCCCAGCCATTGTGGCATTGCGTTGAATTGCTGGGGGTATTGGCCGTGTGGACCTGGTGGTGCAATCGCGAGGCTATTCGGAATGACGCAGTATCAGAGGTTTGATCTTCCAGAACACGGACTGGAGGACTTCGGCCCTCTAGACGAATTTGGCAACATCAACGAACTGTGTCGCCTTTGTCAGTGGTCGGCCAAGAAGCCAATGTACGCTTCTGATTCTAATTGCCAACCAAGCAAGAGTTATCGGAAGGCGATCGAGTCCTACAAGGCCAATCCCGTGATCCCTACTTTGCGGAGGTTCTGACGTGATTCCGAGAATCATCCATCAGATTTGGTTGGGCGGCGGAGAGAAACCAGACTTGATCAAGCGATGCCAGGACAGTCTCACGAAGATAAAAGGATACGAGATCAGGGAATGGAACGAGAGGAACTACGATCTGGATCAGTTCCGATCTGCCAAGCGATGGCATGACGATAAAGTATGGTCCTACTGCACGGATGAGATGCGATTTGATCTTCTGCACAGGTTTGGAGGAATATACCTCGACACGGACATGGAGGTTCTTTATCCAGACGCACTGGATGCGTTACTGCATGAGAATCGTGGCATTGACGCTATTGTGTCTCTGGAGAGTTGCCGAGAGTTAGGAACGCCAGAACGACTTGGAAGTGCATTCATCGCCAGCGTGCCAGGATTGACGATTTGGCAGGACTTTGTGGATCGGTACGAACTGACATACATGAACAGGTACAACCGATTCATCACCGGTCCTGCGATGCTTACTGAGCAGTTGTTGACGCTGAACCGGATGGGTGAAATGAACGGTGTCATGCTTGAACATGACTACTTCTTTCCAATGACGTGGGAGCACTTTTCGACGATCGATGGTTGCGATCATGCGAACGTGAACCTAGAACGGTACGTGACAGAACGGACAGTAGCGTTCCATTGGGCTGCTATGTCATGGCACCGCGAGAGACGAAAGGCTGCGAAGTGATTAGGCTGGAACATCTCGGGGCTAAATACCGCACAGACAAACTGAAACATCGCTATTTGCCTCATTATCACAAGCGGTTCGAGTGCATGGAGATGGAAGAGATTCGCTTGCTGGAGATAGGAATATTGCGTGGATCCAGCCTTCGCATGTGGAGGGACTACTTTCCGATGGGAATGATATATGGTGTTGATTTAAAAGCAAAGAGAATGTTTTCCGAGGATCGGATTCGGACATTTCAGGCCGATCAGTCGGACAGTAAGAGTTTGGTTAAAATAGCCGAGGAAGTCGGGCCGTTCGATATTGTCATTGACGATGGAAGTCATTGCGGAAATGATCAAATGGTTTCGTTCTCTGCACTAATTGATCACGTGAAGTCTGGCGGATGGTATTGCGTAGAAGACTGTCATTTCTTATTCAACGCAGAGTTTGCCCCCAATCCACGCGAGACGATCTTGTGGTACTTGCATTCGAAAACCAATCGATTGATGAGTGGAAAAGGAATTGTCCAAGAGATAACGATGATTGGCGACAGACGGTATGACGGACTTCTGTTGATGCGAAGGAGGTAAGTCATGACTCGGCTGGAAGAACTCGGCATGCTGTATGACACTGACAAGGTTCACCATCGGTATCTTCCTCACTACGAAAATCGATTCCGAGAACTTCAAATGCAGCCAGTTACTTTGGTGGAGATTGGCATCCTTCGCGGGGCGAGTCTGCGAATGTGGCGAGACTACTTTCCGTTTGGGCAGATTGTCGGAATCGACATCGATTCGGACGCATTATTCGAGGAGTATCGCATCAAGACGTTCCAGGCAAGTCAATCGGACGCAGTTCGGCTTACCGAGATCGCAGAAGCGACAGGAGAGATTGACATCGTGATTGATGACGCGTCTCACGTTGGACCAATGCAATTGATTAGTTTCCAGGCATTGGTGCCATTTGTAAAGTCCGGAGGCTGGTATTGCATCGAAGACTGCCATACGTTTTTCAATACAGAATACACCGACGAATCGTCAGCGACAATATTGAAATATCTCTATAATCGACGCAAAAAGATGATGCGTGGGAGAAGCCCTATTCGCGAGGCATCTATTATTGGCGACGGAAGAAAAGATGGGTTGGTTTGCATGCGAATGAGGTAGCCTTTGATGGACAAGCAGAGATTGCTACGTATTGCTGTAATCACGTCATACGAGACAATTCACCCCTCGGTACGGAACATACGTACCACCATTGCCGACGTGAGGAAGTTGTTTCCGAATTCGCCTTTGACTATCTATGCTGATTGGCCTCAAGACTTTCTCACCAAAGGACAAAGAAGACATTACTGGCAATATCTTGGGCGGATTCAAAGATTGTCACTAGGCCCAATTCACTTGATGCCTGACTGGGTGGGACTACCAGGAATAATCAGAGAGATATGCGATCGGACGGTAGAGCCATTACTCTTCAACATGCAGCACGACTGGACCTTTTGGGAACCAGAACGGATCGATTCAAATGGAATCATCGAAGCACTTGAAAGTACGTCGTGTGTCGCACAATTGATTCGATTCAGTAAGCGGAAACACATCAATGGTGGAGGACACGTCGACACCAATCTGGTACAACTGGAAGACAATCCAGTCCCTCTGGTAGCAACTGACGGCTGGGCTGACAATCCACATGTCGCAACGATGGAGCATTACCGGACTCGAGTGGTTCCAAACATGTGGAAACAACGTCCAGCCGATGGTGTTACCGGTGTCGAGACGCCAGTGTGTGAGGCATACCGAAAAGACATTGCATTGATTGGATTCGCAGACGCACACAAACGATGGGGCGTTTGTATGTATGGAAGGCTAGGTGACTTTCGATACGTCAAGCACACAGGATATGCGACGACGGAATGGCGAACTGAACTTGGGTTTTGGCCAAAACGGATCCAACGAGCACCGAAGGAGGAGTATGACTGTTAAGTTTGCTGAGATGAGGCCGAAGGAGTTTCGTGAACGATTAGCCGAACAGCCAATTGCGTACCTTCCGATGGGAACACTCGAGTGGCACGGAGAACACATGCCTTTGGGTGCTGACGCATATCAAGCGGAAGCCGTGATGGTTGCTTGTGCTGAACGGTACGGCGGGATCGTAATGCCACCGATATACTTTGGCCCAGACAACATTGAGATTCAAGAGAACTCAGATGTTCTCATTGGAATGGAGCTGCACGAATCTACCGTTCCAAGTCGCAAGCTGGACGGAAATTGTTATTGGGTATCGAATCCAGTGTTCAAGCGAATGATGGCCGAGTTCATGTGGCAGTTGCATCGAATACACTTTACTGCCGTCTTTGCCGATGGACATGGCCCATCGAGACTTGCGTTGGCTGAACTGATGAAGGAGCATGACAACGAGGTATACGGAGTGCGACTATTCGGAATCACACGTGAAGTCCGACGCCAGTGGAAAACGCAAGTAGATCATGCTGGACGGAAAGAAACATCGCTGATGCTGCATATACGGCCAGACTTAGTTGACATGATGGCACTTCCACGAGACCTGAATGAGTGGCCACAAGGGGTGTCTGGCCAAGATCCTCGAGATGCGAATGCAGACTACGGACGAATCTGTTTGGATGCGTCAGTCGAGGTTGTTGGAAAACTGTTCTCGGATGCTGGTTTGATCGAGGGGAAAATCCAATGAAAGTCTCGGTAATCATGGCGGCCTGTAACCAAGGCCAATATCTCAAGGATACAGTCGAGAGTGCCCAAGTCGGACTCGAGGGATGCAAGGACTGGGAAATCGTCATCATAGACGATGGCAGCACGGACGGATGCTGCGATCTTGTGGAACAGACGGATCGCATCCAGATTCATCGTCCACCTGAGAAACTGGGAGTATCGCACGCACGGCATCTCGCTGGAGAACTGGCTACTGGAGACGTGATCATCACGACGGACAGCCACATGTTCTACAAACGGAAGTCGCTGTACCGAATGGCCCATTGGGCTTCCCGTCTGCGTGCAATCATTTGCCCCCCCGTGGACATGCAGTCAGGTGATGTGTTTCACCGAGCTGAAGGAGGAGTCTTGGATCTGTCGAGGAGGGGAATGCAAACGAATCGTCCACGGCACAAGCGTTCATGGCCGACTCTCTTCGGCAGCGTCTACCTCATGCGACGCGACGTATGGGAGTATCTGGGAGGATGGCTTCGTCTGCCAGGATATTGGGGTGGAGAGGAGCCGATTATGTCGACAGTGGCATACCGATTTGGCGTGCCGATAGTCGTTCTCACGGAAGATCTTGCTGGACGTGACCACACTGTCGTTCATCGCCAGTATCGTCAGCACAACAAGTATCCGTGGCCACTTCCACAGCACCATCCAGCCGAGATCGCATACTACATTCATGCAGCCTGTTTCCCGGAAACGTACGAATCGGTTTGGAAACCCATGCTTGACAGTTACTACGCCTATGTGCCACAATCTGATCCCTCGGTACTACGCGACTGGATCGAGACTAGGGCCGTCTGGTCCGAGCATCGCTTCTTCGAGACGGTGCTGAGAGTGCGGGATATTCAGAATAATCCAGTGGTTCAGCAGATCAAACAGGAGGGGATAAAGAATGGGACGATCGCTGAGGCGGATATTCTCGAAGCTGGAGATCTTCGTTCCGACAAGCCTGTCGCCATGGCATCCGTCAACCGAGGTGACAGAGAAGACGATGGAAGGGATCTGGAATCTCCTTGGTTGCCCGATGAGGCCGAAGATTTACTGTGACGGCCTTCCCGACGCTTCCACGCCAGACGAGACGGATCGCTACCACGCCTACATCGACGAGTTGATTGCACTGGATATTGGAATCGTTGTTGAGCATAAAGAATGGTGTGGACTCGTTGGCCTGGTGCAGCGTTTCATATCAGACTGTCTTCGATCAGTGATACTGAACGTCCAGCATGACTGGGACATGGTTGAACCAGATCGAGTCGATTCCGAACGGTTGGTTTGGTTGCTTGTTCACGATCCAACTGTTCAGTGCGTGCGATTCACCAAGCGTAGTCTTCCACAGCGTAATGGTCACGTCGATCGACACTATTATGAGGTGGACAAATCTAGCCAATTCGGCATTCCCTTGATTGCGACTGACGGATGGGGCGACAGTCCCCATTTCGCTTCCTACGCACACTACGTCAACCGAGTCGCACCGAACCTGTCTGCGGACTTCCAGCGTGACTACGGACGGTACGGAGTAGAGGGTCCGGTGTGGCGTGCGTACCAACGTGACATTCGTCAGCGTGGATTTGCAGCTGCCCACCGAGACTGGGGATCATTTCTCTACGGCAAGTTCGGTGAAGGCCCATACGTCAAGCACCTCGGAGGCGAGGCACGCAAGTGGCGTGAGAGTCGGCAATTGCTGGACAGTGGAAGTCAGCCCGAGGAAAATTCTTGTCCGGGCATTGACACCGTGTAGCAGCCATGCTAGACTGCCCTTCGACACGGTTGGTTGTGCCTGGCTTGTAGTCAGTCGTCCTGGCCTCGGTACTGGGAGGCGACCACCTTCTCGCTGATCGGTGCCGAGGTTTTTTTAATGCTTGACAAAATGTTCAAAAACTTTATCTATGTTCTCAGATGTTAAAATGCACATTCTGTGCTCACGATGAGCACACAATACGCAAATTAACGGACTGTGAAACTGGGTAAAGTCAAGGAAAAAGACATGGAAGTTTTAAGTGCATTCGGCGATTGGGTTTACAGCATTTTGTGCTGGCTTTGTGGGCTATCGCGATCACGATTAAACCCCCCGGTGGAAAAGTGTTTAAATTCGTCTTGCGATATGTGTGTCGATGTACCTGATTCCTGGCCAGATGGATGGTGGCGGGATCTGCGTTTCTGCTTAATTGAGCGTGACAAGGTGATGTGCGTCACGCCTCTAGAGTGTCGAGAAGCATGCGAGGCATGCGACTGTCAAGACGTTGATCACAGATGCTGTCTTAGCTGCCAGTTGGACATGGCAATCAAAAAGTTGTTGACAGATGACTATTAGAGAGGGATCACTACTGATAGGGTCCTGAAACTTGGACCGTTCATTAAACAGGAGACGCAGGGATGTTAGTGCTGACACGGAAGCAGAACGAGAAGATCGTGCTGGAATATGGCGGAGTGAAGATCTCGATTGTGCTGTTATTCACGACACCGAAGAGGTGTCGTCTGGGGATTGAGGCACCGCCAGAGGTCACGATTTACCGAAGTGAGTTGGAAGGATTCCAGCGTCA
>CAZOTG010000108.1:0-6922 GCA_964582585.1 uncultured Chromatiaceae bacterium
CTTCGAGGGCATCATCCCCAACCTGCAGCGCCGTTATCGTGAAACCGAATCCAACGTAATCCGCGAAGAACTGGCCAAGTACCTTAACGCGCAACCCTGCCCCGACTGCCAGGGCACGCGCCTGAGGCGCGAGGCCCGCTATGTGTTCATTGCCGGCCACGCTCTGCCGGAGGTAGCGCGCATGTCCATCGCCCATGCCCATGCCCTGTTCAGCACCCTGCGCCTGCCGGGACGCCGCGGCGAGATCGCCGCCAAGATCCTCAAGGAGATCTGCGAACGGCTCAAGTTTCTGATCAACGTCGGCCTGGATTATCTTACCCTGGACCGCAGCGCCGACACCCTGTCCGGCGGAGAGGCGCAACGCATCCGTCTGGCCAGCCAGATCGGCGCCGGCCTGGTGGGCGTGATGTACGTCCTGGACGAACCGTCCATCGGCCTGCATCAGCGCGACAATCAACGCCTGCTCGATACCTTGAAACACCTGCGCGACCTGGGCAACACCGTGATCGTGGTGGAGCATGACGAAGACGCCATCCGCGCCGCCGATCACGTGGTGGACATCGGCCCCGGCGCCGGCGCCCATGGCGGACGCATCGTGGCACAAGGTATCCCGCAAGCGGTCATCGCCAACCCCGCCTCCCTCACCGGCAAGTATCTCTCCGGCGAGTTGAGCATCGCCGTACCGCCGCATCGCATCCCCAACGACCCTGGCCGCCAACTGCAACTGCGCGGCGCCGCCGGCAACAACCTCAAGGCAGTGGACGTCGCTATCCCGGTGGGACTCATGACCTGCGTCACCGGCGTGTCCGGCTCCGGCAAATCCACCCTGGTCAATGACACCCTCTACCGCCACGCGGCACGCACCCTCTACAACAGCAGCGAGGAGCCGGCTTCCTGCCGTGAGATCGTCGGTCTCGATCACTTCGACAAGGTGATCAGCATCGACCAGAGCCCCATCGGCCGCACGCCGCGCTCCAACCCCGCCACCTACACCGGCCTGTTCACGCCCATTCGCGAACTGTTCGCCGGCACCCAGGAGGCGCGCGCCCGCGGCTACGGCCCCGGCCGTTTCAGCTTCAACGTCAAGGGCGGACGCTGCGAGGCCTGCCAGGGCGACGGCGTGATCAAGGTGGAGATGCACTTCCTGCCGGATATCTACGTACCCTGCGACGTGTGCAAGGGCAAGCGTTACAACCGCGAGACCCTGGAGATCCGCTACAAGGGCAAGGGCATCTTCGAGATCCTGGAGATGACCGTGGAAGAAGCCCTGGACTTCTTCAACCCCGTGCCCATGGTGAAGAACAAACTGCAGACCCTCATGGACGTGGGCCTGTCCTATATCAAGCTCGGCCAGAACGCCACCACCCTGTCCGGTGGCGAGGCGCAGCGCGTCAAGTTATCGCGGGAACTATCCAAGCGCGGCACCGGCCGCACCCTGTACATTCTCGACGAACCCACCACCGGCCTGCACTTCCACGATATCCGCCAACTGTTGATCGTGCTGCACCGCCTGCGCGACCAGGGCAATACCATCGTCATCATCGAGCACAACCTGGACGTCATCAAGACCGCCGACTGGCTCATCGACCTGGGCCCGGAGGGCGGCGAACGGGGCGGCGAGATCATCGCCTTCGGCACCCCGGAGCAAGTGGCCGCGTGCGAGCATTCCTATACCGGACACTATCTGCAGCCGGTATTGATGCAAGGCGCGACGACCCCGGCCGGAAAATTCGCCAAGAGCAAGCGGGCATGAAAATCCGCCGGGCACGACCCGTCGCCTATTGGAGACATCCTAAATGTATCTTTTCGCAAATCGCGCGTCCTATGTATTCCTGATCTATCGATAAAGCGGCAGTCCCTACCGCGTCGCCTCTTGGAGACAAGTACCGCCCCTTTGTAATTTAACCACCGCCAGCATTGCTAAGCGCGGCGATTATTGGTAAAAATCGACCATTAAACCAATCCCCCCGGCTGCCGATATCCAAAGGTATTTTCAACAATAGCGGCATGGTTGCATCAGGTTATTTTAATTAACGGAATTTACGCCAAGCAAAGGAGAATGGGCATGTTTGAAATGAATCCCTTGAAGCGCAGCACCGGCAAACCCGCGGACACCCACGAAACGGGAACCACCAGCAATCCACCCGCGCCCAAAACGCCGTCCTATGAGCGCTCCACCAGTCCCGCCACCATCGGCCCCTCCATCAACATCAAGGGCGATCTGAGTGGTGAGGAGGACCTGGTGATCCAGGGCAACGTGGAGGGCACCATCAATCTCAAACAGAACAACCTGACTATCGGCCAGGATGGCAAGGTCAACGCCAATATCCATGCACACACCATCATCGTCGAAGGTTCCTTGAAGGGGGATATCTTCGGTGAGGAAAAAGTGATCATCAAAAAGACCGGCAATGTGCATGGCAATGTTTCATCACCGCGCGTCAGCCTGGAAGACGGCGCGAAATTCAAAGGCAGCATGGACATGGATTACAAGCGGTCAGAACCGGTTGAGACACGCAATGACAGCGCCTCCGCTTCGGTATTCAAGCTCGATAACAAAACCCCCGCTGCCGAGAAGACGTCGTTTGAGACGAAGGAAGCCGTAAAGTAAATTGACAAACTGAGCCGGCCCATCGGGCCGGCAAACGTGGACGATTGAGCGGGTAGCGGATAATGTTTCTGCAACACACCATATTTGATCCAAAGGCGGTTTCCCCGGGACTGCAGGAAACGAATAGCCCCGTGTTCGCATCGCTCATCGACGTCATGGGCAAAAAGGCGAGTTGGGTCATTCTTGACTTGAGTCCCGCTCGCGCCGCCAATCTGGAGTTGCTGTCGAGATTCCGCTGCAAACTGTTTTTCGAAGACGCCCACGAATTGATCGAAAGCTTCACAGGCGATTCCTCCGCGGACGAGATCACCTTAAAAAGCTGGCTTGAACAGTGGACCGCCGGGTCCGGCGCCGGATCTATCGACGTGATGCTGGCCTGGGATATTTTCAATTATCTCGAACCCCGGCTCTGCAAGATTTTTATAGACCATGTCACGCCGCTGTTAAGACCGGACGCCCATCTTTATCTCCTGGTCTACTCGCAAAAGGAAATGCCGGCGCTTCCCATGCAGTTCAAAGCGCTTGCGGCCAACAAGATGGAATGTCAACCGCTGAGCCACGCGACCCGGCCTTCTCCGCGCTTCAATCAAACGGAACTCATGAAACGACTACGGGGCTTTTCCGTCGTCAAGTCGGTATTACTCCGCAACGGTATGCAGGAATATTTGCTGAAGCGAATGGCCTGAGCCCTTATAATGGGATTCGCCGGACCCCGCCCCTCGCCCGCCGCTAGAACAGGCGAACTACCTCCTCAGCCGGTAGCGGCCGACTGAAAAAGTAGCCCTGCATGCCGTCGCAACCGCAAACCCTGAGAAAACCCAGCTGCTCTTCCGTCTCTACGCCCTCCGCGATCACTTCGAGCTTGAGACTATGCGCCATGGCGACGATGGTGCTCACGATCGCGGCATCGTCCTTATCATCCGGAATATCACGGACGAAAGAGCGATCGATCTTAAGCACATGGATCGGAAAACGCTTGAGATAGGAGAGCGAGGAATAGCCGGTACCGAAGTCATCGATGGCAAACCGGCAGCCTGTGGCGCTCAAGCGCGACAGGATATCGATGGTCGACTCGGAATGCGTGAAGGAGGTTTCCATGTCCGCGGAGACTAGGGTCCCGAGACCCCTTCCCCTCCGGCACACAACTTCCCTTCTAATTAAAGGGGTTTTATTTTGCTTCTCCAGGCCGACATAGTATTGCGCTCTCAAGTAACACTCTCCTCGGTTTTTACGGTATTTTATGTACCATTGCCGTCTCGCAGGGGACGACGTAACCGTACTCTCCAACACTCGCCAAGAGGGGGAACTGATGAAGGTAAGTAAAACGAATTTTCGCTATCTGCTGCTGGGTAGCGTAGCGGCCTTGTTAACGATCAACGCCGCGGCAACACCGACGAGCACCCATCCGGGCACAACGGATGCGAAATCCGCGAATCCCACCGAGTTTATTTACGCGGCCAATCAAGCGGCGGAGAACGTCTCGGGGTACCGCATCGAACTGAAGAACGGCAAGTTGAGCAAGCTGCCGGGATCGCCCTATCGCTCCGGCCGTTATCCGGTATCCATTTCCATGTCGCCCGACAGCCGTTTCGTCTACGCGGCCAATCAAGGTTCCGCCACCGTATCCGGCTATAGCGTCGACCCCGACAATGGCAGTCTCAAACCCGTCACCGGCTCACCCTTTAGCGTCGGCGACTATCCCGATGCCGTCAAAGTGGCGCCCAACGGCCGTTTCGCCTATGTAACCAGCGAAGACGGCAACATCGTCACACCGTATAAAATCGATCCCGCAACGGGCGCGCTGACCAAGGCGGGACAAGCGGCGGCGACCGGCGCCCATCCCATCTCCATCACGGTATCGCCCGACAGCCGCTTTGCCTTCGTCTCCAATTATAACGACGACTCCGTCAGCGCCTATCGCATCGATCGACACAGCGGCGTCTTGACGGCGGTGGGCAAAGCGGTCAAGACCGACATGCATCCCATCTATATGATCGTGTCAAAGGACAACCGCTTCATCTACGTGGCCAACTACGGCACGGCCACCGTCTCCGCCTTCCGCATCGATCCCGCCGACGGCCAGTTGACCGAAGTCCCGGGCTCGCCGTTCGTGGCCGGATCGCAGCCTTACTCCGTCACCATAGACCCGACCAATCGCTTCGTGTACGTGGCCAATTGGGGTAGCCGTAACCTTTCGGCCTTCCGGCGCGACGACAAGACCGGGGCGTTGACGGAGATCGAGGGGTCGCCCTACGCCACCGGCTGGTTCCCCTATGCGGTGGTAGTGGATCCCGATGATGATTATGTCTATGTCGCCGACAACGGCGCCGGCACCATCACCGCTTACCACCTCGATCCCGACAGCGGCGCCCTGAGTAAGGTGGCGGGCTCGCCGTTCCAAGCGGAACCGGGCCCGTATGCGCTCACCGTCGGCGCCCTGGGATCACACTAAGCTCTGCTTCGCGGCGGGTTCTTCCCGCCGCGCTTTACCCTCTCCTGGAGGCGGATTGCGTCATGCGCGGCGTAAGCCGCCTCGTCGTTATCGAAGTAGCAATAGACTTCCCGCCCTCCTCGACGCCAGCGCTTGAAGGCATCGGCCCAGCCCGCAAGGGCGCGGTCGTCATATTGCCCCTGATAAGGGCCGTTCGGCCCGTGGAGACGGACGTAGACGAAATCGGCGCTTACCTCCATGGGGGAAAGCGTCCCGTCCAGATCGAAGATGCAAAAGGCCACATTATGATCCGCAAGGAGTTCATAGACACGCGGATCGAACCAACTCGGGTCGCGAAACTCCATGGCGTAACGATGCCCCTTGGGCAGCACCTTGAGAAAGGCCGCCAAGCGTTCCACATTCACGCGCCAATGGGGCGGCAGTTGAAACAGGATGGGACCCAGCTTGGCCCCCAACACCGCCACGCGATCCATGAACGGTTTCAGCGTTCGCCGCGGGTCATTGAGTTTTTTCATATGGGTGATAAAGCGGCTCGCCTTGACGGCGAAGATGAAATCCCCGGGCACGCTGTCGCGCCAATGCGCCAAGGTACCCGCACTGGGCAAGCGGTAAAAGGAACTGTTGATCTCAAGGCTGTGAAAATGGCGCGCGCAATAGGCCAGCCACTCCCTGGCCGGGAGCTCTTCCGGATAGAAAAGCCCGCGCCAATGATCGTATGACCATCCCGAGGTGCCGATATGGATGCGCCGGGCGGGACTCATGACCGATCAAACGACGCTCAATCCCCAACGCGCCGGATGTTCACGAATTTATTGTCTTTATCGAATTCCATTTCAAACACTCCCTGGATCCCATCGCGGGTCACGAACTGCTGCAAAACATTGGCGGGAAATTGAATACGGCGGCCGTCAAAGGAATTCACCACCACGGTCCGAGCCGCCCCCTGATAATAGGAAAGGTACACGTCGCCGGGAATTTTCAGCGCGAATCTCGCCACATTGGGATTAGCCCCCGAATCGCTCAATCCTCGTCTCCCTCGTTCGGCCTGCCGTCAGAAGGAGTTATACCTTCACTCCCCGCGCCTTGCAAAGCGAGACCCCGGGCCGCAGACCCCCACGGACAACTTGAGGCACAACGGTGTTGGGCATACACTGTGGCTCCTTACGAAACCCCTCGATTCATCCCCGCAAGGAGCTTGCGCCATGGCCTTAACCCCTTCCAACATGCTCGACCTGGGCACCCCCGCCCCCCACTTCCGCCTGCCCAATACCCAGGGCCGTTTGTTGTCCCCGGATGATTTCAAAGACGCCAAGGCGCTGCTGGTGGTGTTCATGTGCAATCATTGCCCTTATGTAAAGCATATCCGCAGCGCACTGGCCGCGTTTGCCCGCGAGTACCAGCCCAAGGGCCTGGCGATGGTGGGCATCAACGCCAACGACGCCGCCAATTATCCCGACGACAGCCCGGAAAAGATGGTGGACGAGGTCGCCGCGGCGGGCTACAGCTTTCACTATCTCTATGACGAGACCCAGGAGACGGCCAAGGCCTATCGCGCCGCCTGCACGCCGGACTTCTTTCTCTTCGATAAAGAGCGCAAGCTGGTCTACCGCGGGCAATTCGATGACAGCAGGCCGGGCAACAATGTCCCCCTCACGGGCAAAGACCTGCGGGAAGCGGTCGACGCCGCGCTGGCGGGCAAACCGGTGAGCCCGGATCAGAAACCCAGCATAGGTTGCAACATCAAATGGAAACCCGGCAACGCGCCGGACTATTCTTAGGGATAGCTCTGCTGTATTCGCCGGGGTGACGATACAAAAGTTAATCAGGGCGGACTTAGGGAAAAGACCGCCCCGACTTAC
>CAZOTG010000109.1:0-6910 GCA_964582585.1 uncultured Chromatiaceae bacterium
ACACATGGCAACACATTGTATTCGCTGGGGATGGATCTTGTTGGGTTGGATGGCCGCCGCTGGCTTCGCCGAGGCGGCCATCTATCCCTTGCCGCCCCCCGGCCAATCCCTGGTGGGGAAGGTGCAGGAAGCCCGGGTCAAAGAGGGGGAGACCCTGTTGGATATCGCCCGTCGTTATGACGTGGGTCTCGACGAGCTGCAAGACGCCAACCCCGGCGTGGACCCCTGGTTGCCTCCAGTGGGACAACGGGTGGTGGTACCCAGCCAGCACCTGTTGCCCGCGGGTCCGCGCAAGGGGATCGTGGTCAATCTCCCCGAACTGCGCCTGTATTATTTCCCGCCTGCCGCACCGGGGAGCCAGCCCGTGGTGATGACCTATCCCTTGGGTATCGGGTCAGAGGGGCGAGCCATTCCTGTGGCCGAGACAAAGGTCATCGAAAAGAAAGTCGATCCCACCTGGGTGGTTCCGGATTCCATCCTCGCCGAGCATGAGGCGGAGGGTGATCCTCTGCCGAAGACCGTGCCGCCGGGTCCCGACAATCCCTTGGGTAAATACGCCCTGCGTCTGGGCCTTGGGAGCTATTTGATCCACAGTACCAATCATCCCTACAGCGTCGGCATGCGCATCAGCCATGGTTGTTTGCGTATGTATCCGGAGAATATCGAAGAGCTGTTCGGAAAAGTGGCGGTGGGCACGCCGGTGCGCATCATCGATGAACCCTACAAGGCGGGCTGGCAGAGGGACGTCTTATACCTTGAGGCTCATCGCCCCTTGGCGGAGGCGGACCATTCCCCGACCTCCAACTTGACTCCCATGGTGGTGGCGGTAACCGGTGTCATGAACAGGCGGCTCGATGACCAGGGCTGGCAGGCCGCGGCCCGCATCGCCACCCAAGGGGCGGGTATTCCGACGCCGATCTTTGCCCAGGCGCCGGACATGGCCCAAGGGACAGGGAGCGACGACGAGTCGCTGCTTGCCACGCAGGCGTGGATGGTGCAAGTCGGTGTGTTCCGCAATGCCAGCGGTGCGGAGCAGATGCAGCGCATCATGCGCCGTCTGGATTTGCCCGTGATTGCGAGCACCGCGGGAGAGCGCCATCCTTGTCGTGTGTTGGTAGGGCCCTTCGACAGCCGCGAGGCGGCGGCCATCACCGGCGACAAGATCTATGAGGATACCGGCCTGGAAAATATTCTGGTGCAAATCAGCCGCAATTCCGGCGTCGACTGCCGGGTCGGTGATTAACCCATAATAAATTCTGCAGGCCGCGGTGGCGGCCTGCAGAATCGCTCTGCTGGCGGAATTACTGGTGAGTCGTTGGGTTCATGCGTCATCCGGGAAAACCGGATGACTTGGCTGTAGTTACTTGCTCATAGCCTTCTTGAACATACGGTCAGCCTTTTCATTGGCGGCATCGGCGGCCGACTTGGCGGCAGAGGCGTCTTGTTGCGCTTGACCGGCCATCTGCTTGGCCTCATCGGCATCCGCCTGCGCCTTGGCAGCGACATCCCCGGCGCGTTGCGCTGCGCTCTTGGCGTCCGCCGCCATGGCCTTGGCTTCGTCGGCGGTGCTTTGCGCCTTAGCTATCGAGGCCTTCATTTCGGCGGTGGAAGCGCAGCCACCCATTAGCAACACAAGCGCGGGAAGAGTGATTAAGGCAGTCCGTTTTAACATGTTGGTATTCCTCTTTTTCAAATTCCTGTTAGATAGTTTTTTTCCGATAACCGATGCCGCCCTCAAGCCCATCCTCTGCGGCGTCGCTTATTACCAGACCGGTGGGCGAACACTAAGATCGTATTGTTTCCGAAGGTTTCACGGCGAATATATCTTACACCCATCCGAATTTTAGGGATTCCCACTATAAGTAGCAACTGGAGTCGCACCCTCCACGCCAGGCACCGTGGCCTGCTCGAGAAGCCGGGGCCGCTTTGACAGTGTGGAGATGCTGGTACAGAATCCCGTAGTTACAGCATTTCAACCATAAACGGCGAGGTGAGGTGGGGGAATGGACCAGCCAAAGTCCATAGTGAAGCTTTTGATTTGGATAGGAGTTGCGGCGGCAGGGGCTGCCGCGGTGGGCGGTATCGCCCTGCACCGGGGCGAATCCATCAACAGCGTGTGGTTCGTCACCGCCGCGGTGTGCGTCTACGCCCTCGCTTACCGCTTCTACAGCGCCTTCATCGCCGCCAAGGTATTGGTGCTGGACCCCAGCCGCGCAACCCCTGCGGAACGCTTCAACGACGGCCGTGACTACATGCCCACCAACAAGTGGGTAGTGTTCGGGCACCACTTCGCCGCCATCGCCGGTCCCGGCCCCCTGGTGGGTCCCACCCTGGCGGCGCAATTCGGCTATTTGCCGGGTACGCTGTGGATCCTGATCGGCGCGGTGTTCGGCGGCTGCGTGCAGGACTTCGTTACCCTGTTCTTTTCCACGCGCCGCAACGGCCGTTCCCTGGGCCAGATGGCGCGCGACGAACTGGGTCCCGTGGGCGGGGTGGCGGCCATCATCGGCGTGATGTTGATCATGATCATCCTCATCGCGGTGCTGGGCCTGGTGGTGGTGAACGCCATGAAGCACAGTCCCTGGGCCACCTCCACCATCGCCGCCACTATCCCCATCGCCATCCTGGTAGGGCTCTACATGCGTAATCTCCGCCCCGGCCGAGTGCTGGAGGGGACGCTGATCGGCGTAACGCTGCTGATCCTGGCGGTGGCGGGCGGCGGCTGGCTGGACCACCAGGAGGGCCTGCGGACCTGGTTTGATTTCGAGGGGCCACAGCTGGCGGTGCTGGTGATCCTCTACGGTTTCACCGCCGCGGTGTTGCCGGTGTGGCTGCTGCTGGCACCCCGGGATTACCTCTCCACGTTCATGAAGCTGGGGACCATGGCCCTGTTGGCCGTGGCCATCGTGATCCTCCATCCCGAGGTGAAGATGCCGGCTCTGACGCAATTTACGGACGGTACCGGCCCGATCTTCGGCGGCAAGCTGTTCCCCTTCGTGTTCATTGTCATCGCCTGCGGCGCCATCTCCGGTTTCCATTCCCTGATCTCCTCGGGCACCACACCGAAACTGCTCAGCAACGAGCGTGATGCGCGCATGATCGGCTACGGCGGAATGATACTGGAATCCTTCGTCGCCATCATGGCCATGATCGCCGCCTGCGTGCTGGACCCCGGGGTGTTCTTCGCCATCAACAGCCCCGCCGGGATAGTAGGCGGTGCGGCGGCTGAGGCGGTGGCGACCATTTCCAGTTGGGGTTTTCCGGTGACGGTGGACCAGATGAACCAACTGGCTCATGCCATGGGCGAGGCGACCCTGTTCGCTCGCACCGGCGGCGCGCCGTCCCTGGCGGTGGGCATGGCCAGCATCTTTTCCACCGCCTTCGGCGCGGGTCTGCTGGCCATGTGGTATCACTTCGCCATCATGTTCGAGGCGCTGTTCATCCTCACCACTTTGGATGCCGGCACCCGGGTGGCGCGCTTCATGTTGCAGGATATGCTGGGCAATATCTACAAACCCCTGGGTCGCACCAGCTGGTATCCGGGGGTGATTGCCACCAGCGCCGTGGTAGTGGCGGCCTGGGGTTACTTTTTGTACATGGGCACCATCGATCCCTTGGGCGGTATCAACAGCCTGTGGCCGCTATTCGGGATTTCAAATCAAATGTTGGCGGCCATCGCCTTGTGCGTGGCTACCACCATTCTGGTCAAGTCCGGCAAGGCCCGCTATGTTTGGGTGACGGCGTTGCCCTTGAGCTGGCTGGTGACCATGACCAGTTGGGCGGCACTGGAGAAACTGTTTTCACCGGAGCTGCGGGTGGGCTTCATCGCCAAGGCCAATGCGCTGTCGGCGCAATTGGCGAGTGGTGCCTTGCCACCGGAAAAGGCCGCGATCACCCAGCAGTTGATTTTCAACATCCGGGTGGATGCGGTGCTGACCATCGTATTTCTGGTGACTACCTGGGTATTGGTATTGGACACCCTGCGCATTTCCTATCGGGTGGTGAGTGGGCGCAAGCACCCCCCGCTCTCGGAGGCGCCCCACGTGCCGACCCAGCTGGCCCAGGAATGGATGCGGGATTGAGAAGTTATGGCGCGAACCACCATCAAGAAGATATGGCAAGGCATCCGCCACCTGACGGGCGAGGATGGCTACGAGCGCTATCTCGCCCATTGGCGGGAGAAGCATGGGGACGAGGGCGGCGTCCCTCTGGATCGAAAGGCCTTTTTCAAGCAGCAACAAGAACGAAAGTGGAACGGCATCAAGCGCTGTTGTTAAGGAGACATTGTCAGTCGCCGCCATTTGCCTGACGACATATATTATTGAAATAAAAAACATTTTATCTAATCCCTGGCCCGCCATGCCCGTCAAATGCTTTTCTTGTACGAAAAATACCATACGAAGTACTAGTTTTTAGCGGGGAGAATGCTGGCCAGCGGCGGGCATTTTTGACATGATGAGTGGACTATATCAGGGCGGGACCGCGACAAAGACAGGGACAGCCCATACTTTAGGACGACGTCAGCCACGCGCCCTGTGAGCTATTGTGATGAATGAGTTCCTAAAATATGTGGCAAAAGTTTCGCGCCGTTCGATATCGTTATCTCACTATAGTGGCTACGGGGTTTGCCGCGGTGCCGGTGGCGGGTTATGGCGTGGCACAGTGGCTGGAACGGCCGGACAGTCTATCCTTATTTGATTCCTGGTACGGGCGAATCTTGGCGATCTTCTTCATCGCCTGGTGGTCGGCCGCCTTCGCCCATTTTCGCCAGATTCTTACCTTGGGCGTACCCCGCGAAGACGGTGAAACGGGGACGGTCAGCGCCTTATCCCATGGGCTTACTCAACTCCATAGCCATTATTGGCGCTGGTTATTCGCCTATGCGGTGATTGCCTCGGTGTTATATGCCGCCGAGGATAGCCCCGTGCCCGCTGCGCCCATTCTGACCCTGGAATGGGCACACTTCATGATAATTCAATTGGTGGTGGCGGCGTTGATCGGCGTGCCCTTCTATCTATGGGCGCTGACGTCCTTGAGCGGATTCGCGGAGGTGACGGGCCTGGAAAAGGTCCACCTCTCCATAGAACGCAAACTGCTGTTGATCGGCGTGCTGACCCCATTGTTGGCCGGTGTTTCCTTGATGTACTTCTATTGGTGGCGCACTCATCTGTGGACGCCGGAAGTGTTGCTGGTATGGACCGGTCTAGGCCTGCTGGTGCTGGCCGCGTGCGCCTTGGGGGTGCGCAATCTCTTCACCGCGCTGCGGCCGCTGCAAACAATGCTCGCCAAGAATGGCGTTACGCCGCGTTTATACGATCTCGCGGCATTGCGGCCGGCGTCCACCGATGAGCTCGGATTGCTGACGCAATCTCTGAGCCGTTTGGGCCGTTCCTTGGCTGGGGAAGAGATGAAGACCCAAGCCATCATCAACGCTGCTCCCGACGGCATCATCGTTACCGATGGGTTGGGGAGCGTCGAAATGTTTAATCCAGCGGCGGAACGTCTTTTCGGCTATCAGGCCATGAAGGCAAGAGGCATGACGATATGCAGCCTATTACCCTCCTTGGCTTGTAATGACGGTGTTCCCTGCCCGCTGGAGGGTGAGCAGGAAATCCAAGGGCATCACCGTGACGGCAGAACCATTCCCATGCTGGTGCATGTCAGTAAGGTGGTGCTGGGCGATAAGAACCTATACGTGTGCCTCATAAAGGACATTTCCGTGCGCAAGAAGGCGCAGCAGGTTTTGCAAGAAGCCGAGGCCCATTACCGAGACCTGGTGCAATCCTCCCGCGATCTCATCTGGAGTATGGACAAGGACGACCATTGGACCTTCGTCAACAACGCCGCCAAATACATCTATGGCGTCGAGCCCGCGGAATTGATCGGACGCTCCGTTCATGAATTTACCGAGCCTGAATACCTAGAGCGCGAGAAGGCGGCATTAAACGCCTTGTGGGACGGGCGGGAGTGGCTGTCTTTCGAGAGCGTGCACCGCAATCGCGATGGGTCCCTTCATCATTTGAATTTTATCGCCCGGGTCCGTAAGGACGATCAAGGGCGGGTGACGGCAATTAACGGCATCGCACGTGATGTCACCGAGCACAAGATGTATGAGCAAAAGCTCGCCTATCAAGCTTCCCATGATGCCCTCACCGGCTTGTTCAACCGTAATTATCTGCGCCAGGAACTGGAGCGGATGGTGGCGAGGGTGGCAAGAGGCAATGCCGGTGGGGTATTGATGTTTGTGGATCTCGATCAGTTGAAATTCATCAACGATACCCTGGGCCATGCGGTGGGGGATAGATTATTGATTGAAGCGGCACGCCTGATGAAGGCTCATGTCCGCGAAGGCGATTTGCTGGCCCGCTACGGAGGCGATGAATTCACCGTGTTGTTATACAACACGGATGCCGAAGGCGCTCACACCATGGCGGAAAACCTGCGCGCCCGCTTCGGAGAATTCAAATTTCTCGAGGGTGGCAACGCCTATTCCCTGACCTGCAGCATCGGCCTCACCATGATCGACGAGAACGTGAAGTCCGCCGATGAGTGTCTGTCTCAGGCTGAGCGTGCCTGTAATAATGCCAAGACCTTGGGTCGCAATCAGGTGGTGTTTCACGCACAGCTGAAATCGGAGCATGCCGGCATCCAGGATGTCACCTGGATAGAACGCATCAAGGGCTTGATGGAAGAGGAGCGCTTCCAATTGGTGTATCAGCCTATCATGTCCGTCGCCACCGGCAGCATCTACGACTACGAAGTGTTAGTGCGCATGGAGGAGCGTGAAGGCCACTTGTTGACGCCAGGCGCGTTTATGCCTACTGCCGAACGCTTGGGCCTGAGCCGACAGCTGGACCGCTGCGTGGTGGCCAAGGCGATTCGGGAATTGGCGAGTCTGCGTGAAGCGGGC
>CAZOTG010000110.1:0-6907 GCA_964582585.1 uncultured Chromatiaceae bacterium
CTCAGGCCCAGGGCGCGCAATACCGCATTATGGGCGACCGTACCCAGGGCCAGGATGATCGCATCTTCCGATAACTGTTGAAGCTCGGCGCTCAAATAACTGTTACAAAGCCGGATTTCATCGCCCTGTGGTTTGTTCTGCGGCGGCAGGCACTTTACGGCATTGGTAATGCGACAGTCACGGAGGACCAGGCCGTCGCCGAGGTGGGTCGAGGTGGGCTGGTTGCTGAAACCGAATTCATAAAGGGTCTTGTACAGGAGGATGCCGGCATAATCCCCGGTGAAGGGACGGCCCGTGGCATTGGCGCCGTGCATCCCCGGCGCCAGGCCCACGATGAGCAGCTTGGGCCTGCCTTCCCCCACCGGCGCCACCGGCCGGGCGTGATAATCGTGATATTCCTAGCGCACCGTATCGAGGAAGATGGCCAATCGCCGGCAGCGGCGGCAGTCTTGATCAAAGATCGCTGTGTTCATAACGGTCATTGTATTTCAAAAAACCTGATGATCTTACATAAAATTCTACCGGAAAAGTGGGCGGCGACAGAGTAGCCTCACCCGATTTCCCATGAGTCCGCGGCGCATCACGCAGCCCAAATTTCAATCTTAAGTAACGATTGCGGTAGCCGATAAGGGTTGGGCAAGCGCGCATCGCCCGGCCTGTCTCACTATACAAGAATATGATGCGCGCCCGCCGAGAGACCATTTCGGAGAGGACAGTGAATGTCTGCAAAGCAATCGCCACGACCGATAGTCGATATCTGGTATAAGAGCAGCACCGGTGACATCTTTGAAGTGGTCGCCTTTGACGAACAGGATGATGCCATCGAAATCCAGTACCTGGACGGCTCCCTGGAGGAATTGGACGACGATACCTGGGCGAGCTTGAACCCCAAGGTCATCGACCCGCCCCGCGAAGCCCTGGCCGAGGCCTACGGCGACGAGGATGACGAGGGGGGATTCAATGACGGCGCCGACCTGGACGGCGGCGAGGGCGACTGGCCCGGCACGCTTGACGAGTACGAATAGCCTCGGACACTCCTTTTCCCCGGCGGCTTTACCGCCGCTCCCGCTTCGCTTCGATGATATTGGGCAATTGATTGAGTTTTTGCAGCGATCTGCTCAGCTCATCGATACCGCTTATCTCCAAGGTCAGAGTCATATAGGCGACATGCTCCTTTTTGTCCGAAAGGGTCTGCACCGCGATGAGATTGATCTTTTCATTGGCCAGCAGCGAGGTGATGTCCCGCAACAGGCCTTGACGGTCGAAGGCCGTGATGTGGATATCCACCGGATAGGTCTGTGTGCTCCCGCCCCACTCCACCTCGATGAGGCGCTGCGGATGGTCGTTCTGATGACGCAGGACGTTGCTGCAATCGCGGCGGTGGATGGTCACGCCGCGACCGCGGGTGATGAATCCCACGATGTCATCGCCGGGGACCGGCTTACAGCAGCGACCCAGACTGGTCATCAGGTTCCCCACCCCCAGGATTTGAATGTCGCCTCCCTCACGGGGACGCTGGGCGGCCCCCGACGGCATGACGAATTCCGGTCTGCCGCCGGCGGGCGGCACCTGCAAGTCCTGCATGACGTGCAGCACCCGCGAGGTCTTGACGTCGCCCCGGCCCATGGCGGCCAGCATATCGTCGACCTTGGGGAAATTGAGGCGCCGCGCCACCTCTTCATAATTGACCCCGCTAAAGCCCAGGCGCTGAATGTCCCGTTCGAAGAGGGTGCGGCCGGCGGCGATGTTGGCCTCCATGTTTTGCTGCTTGAACCAGTGCTGCACCTTGTGCCGCGCCCGTGAGGTCTTGAGATAACCCAAGTGCGGATTGAGCCAGTCGCGGCTGGGGCCGCCTTTCTTGACGGTGAGAATTTCCACCTGCTGACCCGTCTGCAAGGTATAGGTCAAGGGCACCATACTGCCGTTGACCTTGGCGCCGCGGCAGCGATTTCCCAATTCGGTGTGAATGTGGAAGGCGAAGTCCAAGGGCGTGGCCCCCACCGGCAGGTCCACGATGTCGCCTTTGGGGGAAAATACATAGACGCGGTCCTGAAACAGGTCCGCCTGCAATTCTTCACCGCCCTCGCCGGCCTGGGAGATGTCCTCCTTCCACTCCAGCAACTGGCGCAACAAGGCGACCTTGCGATCGAGGCCGGCATCGTAGCCGCCGCCTTCCTTGTAACGCCAGTGCGCGGCCACACCCAGTTCGGAATGCTGATGCATCTCATAGGTGCGAATCTGCACCTCCACCGTCTTGCCCTCGGGACCGATGACCGCGGTATGAATGGAGCGGTAGTTGTTTTCCTTGGGTGTGGCGATGTAATCGTCGAACTCACCGGGGATGAATTGCCACAGGCCGTGCACCACCCCCAGGGCGGCATAGCAATCCGGCAGCTCGGGCACCAGCACACGCACGGCCCTGATATCATAAATATTATGATAATCCGCCTTCTTGCGTTGCATTTTTAACCAAATACTATAGATATGTTTGGGCCGCCCGCTGATCTCGGCCTTGACGCCGGCCTCCGCCAGGGCAGTGCTCAGGGTCTTCATGAACTGTGCGATGTAGCGTTCCCGATCGACACGCCGCTCGTTCACCATCCCCGCGATCTGTTTATAGGCCTCCGGGTGCAACACCCGCAATGCCAGATCCTCCAGCTCCCATTTGATCTGCCAGATGCCCAGGCGATTGGCCAGAGGGGCATAGATGTGCAGGGTCTCTTCCGCGATCCGCAGTTGCTTGTCCCCGGGCAGGGAAGCGAGGGTGCGCATGTTGTGGGTGCGGTCGGCCAGCTTGATCAGCACCACCCGGATGTCTTCCGCCATGGCCAGCAACATCTTGCGCAAGGCCTCGGCGTGGGCGTGTTCTTTCCTGCCGCCCTCGGCGATTCCCTGGAAGCTTTGGATGACATCCATCTTGGTCACGCCATCCACCAGCTTGGCGACGCGGGTACCGAAGGCCGCCTCGATCTCATGGAAGGTCACCGGGGTGTCTTCGATGACGTCATGCAGCAGGGCGGCGGCCACGGTCTCGTGGTCCAGACGAAGGGCCGTGAGGATATTGGCCACCGCCAGGGCATGCTGGAAAAAGGGCTCGCCGGAGACCCGCTGCTGGCCGGCGTGGGCGCGCTGCGCCCACTCACAGGCGCGCTGGATCACCTCCAGTTCGGCGGGGGAATATTGCGTCGCCAGGGTAGACAACCATTGCGCCGCATCCAAGGCTTCCTTGCTGGTGGTGCCGGTCTTCTTGTCGGTGATGCTAACCATACAATTAAGATATGCCGCTGGACATAAGATTCTTCAAGCTTGAAGCGGCCGATTTGTTATCGGATCACTAATACGGCGCAGTCCAAGGCGGCGAGCCTGCTTTCCAGATCGGCGGCATCCTCCGTACCGCCGGCCAGGACTACCAGGCCTATTCCCTCCTCCCGCACCAGGCGCTGATAGGACCGCATGTCCACGGTTCCCAGTGCCTGGTAGCCGACCGACAGCGAACCGCTTCCCAGCAACTGTCGCGCCTGATCATGTAAACGGTTGTATTCGGCCATGCTTGAACAAGAAGGGATCACCACCAGCAGGCCGTGGTGGTCAAGACGGGCAAACCGGGCGGCGACAAGGAGCTTGCCTTCATCGCGCGGTTGCCCCGCGAAAACCACCAACACCGGTCCGAGGCGGCGGCGAGCGTCCTTGGGCAGCAGGAGCACCGCGCAAGGCGACTCCACGGCCAACCGGCGCGCCACGTCACCGAGTCGCGTCGCTCCCCCACCCTTGCCCAAGATAAGCAGATCCACGTCCTGCGCGGCCCGCAACAACTCCGTCACCACCTGACCGCGGGCGATCTGCAGGGAGCCGTGCATTTTGAGTTGGGTGGTGACGCTGACCACCGCGCGCCGGGCGTGGTCGGCACGGCCCCGCAATACCCGCTCCATGCGCTGATAATCGAGATGCAGTTCCGTGGCCGAGGACCAGCCCATTTCCCGCGCGAAGGGCAATCCCGCCAAATGCAGCAGGTTGATGTCTTCCACGAAGATTCCGCTCAGCTCGGCGCCCATGCCCGCCGCCAGGGTCGCCGCAGACTCCAGGAGTTCCAGACTGGCCGTGGACGCGTCGACGGCAACCAGGATACGGCGGAAGGCAAAAGCGCCGCCGTCGCCGTTCATAAGTTGTCCATGTCCTTGCTGTGGTCGGCGGCAAAGGCCTGGCGCACCTGCGCCCATGCCCTGAGTCGCGCCTGCACCCGGCCGTTGAGCGTGTCTTCGGGATAGGCGCCGTCCGCGTCCGGTTCGCCGGCGGCGATGCCCGTCAGCAGGGAAATGCCCTGATCGACGGTAGTGACGGGGAAGATGTGGAACAGCCCCTGCTCCGCCGCCGCCACCACCTCGCGGCTCAGCATCAGGTTTTGTACGTTGGCGGCGGGGATCAACACCCCCTGTTCACCGCTGAGACCGCGCTGTTTGCATACCGCGAAAAAACCCTCGATCTTCTCGTTGACCCCGCCGATGGCCTGCACCTCCCCCTGCTGATTGACCGAACCGGTGACCGCCAGGGATTGTTTGAGCGGCACCCCGGACAAGGCCGACAACAGGGCATAGAGTTCCGCCGAGGAGGCGCTGTCGCCCTCCACCTGACCGTAGGATTGCTCGAACACCAGGCTGGCCGCCAGCGACAAGGGCAGATCGGCGGCGTAGCGCTGGCCGAGGAAACCGTTGAGGATCATAACGCCTTTGGAGTGCAACGGTCCTCCCAGTTCCACCTCCCGTTCGATGTCGAGCACCTCCCCCTCGCCGAGCCGTACCCGCGCGGTGATGCGAGTGGGGATGCCGAAGGCATAGCCGCCCAGTTCGATGACCGACAGCCCGTTGACCTGCCCGGTCACGGTGCCCTCGGTGGTGATCAGGATGCTGCCGCGCTGGATGGCCTCCTGCATCCGTTCCTTCAAACGGTCGGCGCGGCGCTCCTGAGCGTCGATCGCCTGCTGGACATGCACGGCATCCACCGCCTTGGCCTCGGCGTTGCGGGCGTGATAATCGGACTCGTGGAGCAGGTCGGCGATGCCGCGCAAATGGGTGGCCAACTTCTCGGTGTCGCCGCTCATGCGGCTGCTGTGCTCGATGATCCGCGCCACGGCATGGCGATTGAAGGGACTCAATTGATTCTTGCGGCCCAGGGTGGCGATGAGTTGGGCGAAGCGCTGCTGGCTCGCCTCGCTGCGCTCCAAGGTCTCCTCGAAATCCGCCGCCACCTTGAAGAGGTCGGCGAACTCAGGGTCGTATTCGCACAACAGGTAATAGAGCAGGCGATCGCCCAGAATAATGACCTTGACGTCGAGTGGGATGGGTTCCGGTTCCAGAGATACCGTACTCACCAGGCTCAACAAGCGCTCCACCGACTCGATGCGCAGTTCCCGGCTGCGCAGCGAGCGTTTCAAGGCCTCCCAGGCAAAGGGTTGGGTCAGGACCTTATGGGCATCCAGCAACAGATAGCCACCGTTGGCACGATGCAGCGCCCCCGCCTTGATCAAGGAAAAGTCGGTGAGCAGGGCGCCCATCATCGCCACATGTTCCAAGCCGCCGGCCAGGTTCTGGTAGGTGGGGTTGTCTTCGTACAGGACGGGAACCCCGGAATCGCTGCCGCGCTCCACCAGCAGGTTGACTTCATAGCGACGGAACGAAGGGCCGTGCTCGCCGGCGAGCGCCATGAGGGACGGCGATGTCTCTTCCTGTTGACGGAAATCATCGATGTTTCCGATGATATCTTCCTGGGTGGCCCCCAAGTAGGTCACGACCTGGGGAAGGTCCGCATATTTTTCCCGCAAGGTATGGATGGGATGTTCCGCGGCGGAGATCGCCACCTCGCGATTGAGCGCCCTTAACTTGTCGCGGCTTTCTTGCCGCCATTGCGGCACCTGGCGGATCACGGCGCGCAGTTTTTCCTGGAGTTTCGTCACCTTTTCGGAGATGCGCTCCTGTTCCTTTTCCGGCAGGCGCTCGAATGCCTCCGGGCTGAGCACCTCGCCGTCACGGCTGGGGGCGAAGGCGAAGCCGGCGGGGGTACGGATCAAATCGATGTCCTGTTCCCGCGCCTGGTTGCGCAATTCGGCAATGGCCTTTTCCTGCCGCTCCTTGAACTCCTCTTCGAGTTCCTGGGCCCGGGCTCGGTATTCATCGGTTTCAAAGGCGGCGGGAATGGCGGTCTTGAGGTCCTCGATCAACCGTGCCATATCATCGCGCAGCACCCGCCCCCTTCCCGGCGGCAAGGCCAAGGCGCGGGGCCGGCGTGGATCATCGAAATTATTGACGTAACACCAGTCGCACGGCGGCGTGCGCCGCTGCGCCGCCTCCGCCAACAGTTGAGTGATCAGGGTATGTTTGCCGATGCCCGGCGGCCCCAGTGCGTAGATGTTGAAGCCGCCGTTATGGATATCGATGCCGAAACGCACCGCTTCCAAGGCCCTGTCCTGGCCGAGGGTTTCCGTCAAATCGGGGAGGTCCGCCGTGGTCTCGAACGGCAACTGTTCCGGATCGCAGCGCCGATAGAGTTGCTCCGGTTTTAGCGCCTGGTCCATTGTCATCCCTTCCTCGGCAGCGGGCTAAGACGCCCCGCTGCGCAGGAGACGCCGGCGGGGTATTGATACGGCGGTTAGTGCTTACCTTCGCGTTTGCCTTCCCCGCGTCTGGGCGTGAAGACGGCGATCAACCTGTCCTCCAATTCGATACGGTCCGCCAATTGCTCGCCCAGCTTCGATAAATCCTGGTCCAAGTTGGACAGACCCTCGCAATGGTCTTCGCAATCGTACTTTTCGTTGAAATTCAAAATGGCCTGGGTAATGGTGAGGATCTGGGGATAGATCTGATCGGCCACGGCGGACACCGACGCCCGCCGCTCCCGGTTTTCCGCAAAGTGGCGG
>CAZOTG010000111.1:0-6729 GCA_964582585.1 uncultured Chromatiaceae bacterium
GATCAGCCCATGGCCTACGTCGATCTGGAAACATTGGATGAAGAAGAATTGGCGCTGGTTTATATCGCTGGAAAAACATCAGAGGCTAAAGCGATCGAGAACCTGTTTACTCAAAGTGCAGTGAATTACACCATCAAGCCCACCCCCTTCATGCGTTCCTCGCTGTTTGGCGGCTTGGTTGAGTTACCGGGCGTGGGCTTCTACGTCCTGGCGGCACAAGCTGCGCATTGCCGCAATTTATTGCAAGATCATAAATTCAAAGTAGGCCTTGTGTTGGAAGATGAGGAATGAATTACATCACGCTGCAATTTTTTCCACTGTTGCAATGAATTGCCCTCCCGCCCTCTTTTGGTGCCACGCCCGATTGCTTGTGAGCTGCGACATGCCATGTTAAAAAGGCTACTTAAGACACGTTCTGTGAATGGTATAAATCAAGGAGGTTCAGGATGCAGATCCGGCTCGGCTACGAGTTGATCTACGAATGTCCGCAGCCGACGCCCATGATTCTGGCGCTGAATATCCATTTCAACCGCGTCTCCGATCTCATCATTGCGGACCATATCATCACCGACCCACCGACCCCGATCACGGCTTACCGCGACGGTTTCGGCAACTGGATCAGCCGCATCGTCGCGCCACAGGGTGACATCCGCATCTCCACAGACGCGCTCATCAACGACAGTGGGCTGCCGGATGAGGTCGATCCTACCGCCCCGCAGCACGCCGTGGAGGATCTGCCGGCGGAGACCTTGGTGTATCTGCTCGGGAGCCGCTACTGCGAAACCGACTGTCTCTCCGAAACGGCCTGGGACCTGTTCGGGCAGACGCCCCTGGGATGGCCGCGCGTCCAGGCGATCTGCGATTTTGTCCATGAGCATCTCACCTTCGACTACATGCGTGCCCGGCCGACCAAGACTGCCCTCGAAGCTTTCAACGAGCGCAAGGGCGTGTGTCGCGACTATACCCACCTCGCGATCACCTTCTGCCGCTGCATGAACATTCCGGCGCGTTACTGCACGGGCTATCTGGGCGACATTGGGGTCCCTCCCTCGGCGGACCCCATGGACTTCTCCGCCTGGTTCGAGGCCTACCTTGGCGGCCGATGGCATACCTTTGATCCGCGCAACAACGTCCCGCGGATCGGGCGCGTGTTGATCGCCCAGGGCCGCGATGCGGCGGACGTGCCGCTCAGCAACACCTTCGGCCCGAATGAACTCAAGAGCTTCAAGGTATGGACGGATGAGGTGAGGGCTTAACCGGGATGCGGATGCATGCCATGCGTAGCGCATCGCCGGCAGGTCTGCGATGATGGAATCGGATACCCGCGAAACCACATTGCCGTTGCTGGGGCCCGATGAGCTGCCTCCCGTCGAGCTGGTCAATATCGACGGTGGCGGCAGTGCGGTGCTGGTCTGCGATCACGCCTCCAATAGCGTCCCCCGACGGCTGGGCACCCTCGGCCTCGACGCCGGCCGGCTGGCCGATCATATCGGCTGGGATCCGGGTGCGGCCGATGTGGCGCGCCGACTCTCCGCCCATCTTGATGCCCCCCTGGTGTTGAGCGGCTACTCCCGCCTGGTCATCGACTGCAATCGGCCGCTGCGCAGCGCCGAATCCATCGCCGAACGAAGCGCCGGCGTGCCCATCCCGGGCAACCGCGGGTTGTCGCCCGAAGAAAGAGAGGCACGGATCGCCGCGCTGTTCCGGCCCTATCACGACGCCATCGCCCGGCTGCTCGACGGCCGCGCCCGGCGACCGACGCTGCTGCTAAGCATTCACAGCTTCACGCCGGTTCTGAACGGCCCACTGCGCCCCTGGCACGTCGGCGTCTGCTACGGACACGACCGGCGGCTCGCCGCGCTGCTGCTCGGGGCGCTCGCCCGCAGCGGGGAGTTCGCTGTCGGCGACAACCAGCCTTATCCCATCGAAGATGACATCGATTATACGATCCCCGTGCACGGCGAGGGCCGCGGCTTCCCCAGTGCCATGATCGAGATCCGTCAGGACGGGATTCACACCGCGGCGGGCGCAGCCGCCTGGGCGGCACGACTGGCGGAGGCCTATCGGCTCATCGAAGCCGAGGCGCTGCGGTTAATCGGGTCTTCGTTTACTGCCTAATCCCATGTAGGGTGCAATAAGCATAGCGTATTGCGCCAAATACTGGTGGGAATATATGCGGCGCAATGCCCTTCGGTTATTGCGCCCTACCATTGGGTCGGAAAGGATCGACACTTAAATAAATAATCCCCGAGACGTCATTCCGGTGAGCACCCCGATGGGCACAAGCGCCGGAATCCAGTAATCTGATGGATCAAGAGCGCTGGATTCCGGATATCCGCTACGCCATGCCCGGAATGAAGCATAATCGGCATTCCCTTTTCGCCCCCGGAGCCGATAAGGAACGGGACAGCAGCACGGTACGCGATGGATATAACTGAATGACCTGGCAAGCTTGGTATACCCTGGCGGTGGTGGCCGCGAGCTTCGGCGCGCTCAGCATGAGCCGCGCCGCCACCGACATGGTCATGATCGGCGGCGTGATGCTGCTGCTGGTGGCCGGCGTGCTGACGCCCGCGGAGGCGCTGTCGGGCATGTCCAACGAGGGCATGGTGACCATCGGCATGCTCTATATCGTCACCAGCGGGGTGCAGGAGACCGGCGCCATGACCGGCATCCTCGCCCGGCTGCTGGGCCGTCCCCGTTCGGTGGGTATGGCGCAGTTGAGCCTCATGGCGCCGGTCGCCGGCGCCAGCGCCTTCCTCAACAATACTCCCCTGGTGGCCATGTTCATCGGCGCGGTGAGCGACTGGGCCAAGAAGAACCGCATCGCTCCTTCCAAGCTGATGCTTCCCCTCAGCTACGCCGCGGTGATCGGCGGTACCATCACCCTGATCGGCACCAGCACCACCCTGGTGGTCAACGGCCTGCTCATCAAGGAGACCGGCCACAAATCCCTCGGTATGTTCGACATCGCCGTGGTGGGTGTGCCGCTGGCATGCGCGGTGATCGTCTTCGTGTGGCTGACCAGCCGCTGGCTGCTGCCGGACCGCCAGTCGGCCGTGGCCCAGATGGAGAATTCACGCTCCTACATCGTGGAGATGCTGGTGGACGCCGACAGCCCGCTGGTGGGCCGTACCATCGAAGAGGCGGGGCTGCGCCACCTGCCCGGACTGTTCCTGATGGAGATCGAGCGCGGCGCCAACAGCCTGCCCGCGGTCTCCCCCCAGGAGCGACTCGAGGCGCGCGACCGACTGATCTTCACCGGGCTGGCGGAATCCATCGTCGACCTGCAGAAGATTCGCGGCCTGACCCCGGCCACCGACCAGGTATTCAAACTGCGGGCGGGCGGCGAACGCTGTCTGGTGGAGGCCGTGGTCTCCGACAGCTGTCCACTGGTGGGGAGGACAGTGCGCGAGGGCCGCTTCCGCACCCACTACAATGCCGCGGTGATCGCCGTCGCACGCAACGGCGAACAGCTGCGCCAGAAGATCGGTGACGTCGGGCTGCGGGCCGGCGATACCCTGATGCTGCTCACCCATCCGGCCTTCGTCGAACAGCAGCGTAACTCCCGCGACTTCTATCTGGTCAGCACCGTTGAGAACTCGCGGCGGCCGCGTCATGAAAGGGCCGGCGTGGCGCTGGCCATCATCGCCGCCATGGTGGCCGCCGTGACCCTGGGGTGGACCAGCATGCTGACCGCCGCCATGGTAGCCGCCGCCGCCATCGTGCTTACGGGCTGCACCAACAGCGGTAGCGCGCGCCGCGCCGTGAACTGGCAGGTGCTGCTCACCATCGCTGCCGCCCTCGCCATCGGCAAGGCCCTGGATAAGAGCGGTGCCGCACAGCACATCGCGGACCAGATCACCGCCGTCGGTATGGACGATCCCTGGCTGGCGCTGGTGGCGGTATACGTGATCACCGTGCTGTTCACGGAACTGATCACTAACAATGCCGCGGCCGCACTGATGTTCCCCATCGCCATCGCTACGGCGCATAGCCTAGGTGTCGACTACATGCCGTTCGTGATCGCCGTGCTGTTCGCCGCCTCGGCGAGCTTCGCCACTCCCATCGGCTACCAGACCAACCTCATGGTGATGGGGCCGGGCGGCTATCGCTTCGCCGACTACCTCCGCGCCGGCATTCCGGTCTCGATCCTGGTGGGCATCATCTCCCTGAGCCTGATCCCGGTGTTCTGGCATTTCTGAGGCGCCGCGCGCGCAAAGGGGTTAGCAAGGATTCCACAAATAGAATTGCCGTCATTCCGGCGATACTTTTAAAGTATCTGTTTGGACAGGTAAGCATTAAGCTGAGAGAACAGTTTATTTTCGGCTTTATGCAGGCTCGCCTTCAGCTGTCTTGATTTGTCTTTCTTTTCCGCGCTGCTTAGCTTGGCCAACTCATCATCATTGTCCGTGACGAAATAGCTGTCTCGCCATATCACTTTCCTATTTTTAACGTCCGTCAGCTCTCCTTCCAGGGTAACGGGTGCGTACGTCTCCCCTAAAAGCCAGTCGACGCCATTCCAGGTGAGATACTCCGAGGTCATTTCCTCTGTGGATACGGCGATGCCGAGCCATGGATTTTGCGTTGCCGAGCCGACCACGAGGCCTTGCACCACCGCTTCAACCGCTCCGGTGCCGATAAGAATCCTTTTCCATTTTGGTTTTATGCTGCCATAGCCGGATACATTCACGGTCAAATTCAGGTCCGGATTGTAGTCGCCTGACGGCAAGGTGCCATTGCATGTTGATAGCTTTTCAAATTCCAAGCGAGGCGAAGTGACAATATTGGCCTCAAAATAATTGTCTATATCGTTGATGGCATTTTCAATGCGCGCACTAAAGCGGGCGCTGTTCTGTTTGCCTGTAAGGCTCTTGTCTATGATGTTCATCTCTGCGCTCGATTCTATGCAGTAGTCGATTATGACGGGGTTATCCTCTTCTGAAGCCAATGGCTTGGTGACGGATATTGACGAGCACCCGGCTAATAGCAGTAATGAAAATACCATGAGGATATGGCGGGCCACTGATGACAGCTCTCTTGAAAATAGAATAGGTTCGGCTAAGCGCGCGATGATCCAAGGTGGTGGGTGACAACTGCTATATGTATGCAATTAATGAGGCGCAACACTATATTTTGATGACAACAGGATACGGCCACTTCCCGTAAAAAGGCAAAAGAAATTTTTCATATCCAGAGCCACGCGCCTATATAGCGGATATACTGAAAAGTCCGGGCCGAGGAGGAAGGTTTTCCGATATTAGAGTTAGAGATATGTCGCGATGAATGATCTCAAGGACATCAACGAACCGAAAGCCGTCCCGGCTATCTGGGCCGATACCCGCGCCGCCGGATTCGACATGGCATCGGATCCACTTACCTGCTCGCTGCTGCGCACGCTGGCGGCGTCAAAGCCCTCGGCAAGATTTCTTGAGCTTGGCTCGGGAACGGGGCTGTCAACCGCATGGCTGCTCGACGGCATGGATTCCGAGTCGCATCTGACCACCGTCGACAACGATGAATCGCTGCTCTCCGTTCTCCAGCGCCACTTGGGCGCAGATCCGCGGCTGAAGGTGGTCTGCTCCGACGGCGATGATTTTTTGCGTTCACTCCGTGGGCAAGGTTTCGACTTCATCTTCGCCGACACATGGGCCGGCAAGTATCGCTTGCTCCATGAGGCCCTCGAATTGCTGAACCCGGCCGGCCTGTATGTCATCGACGACATGCTTCCCCGGCCCAACTGGCCGGAAGGTCACGCCGAAAAAGTGGCGGACCTCGTCGCCGCTCTGGAGCGGATGGAGGGCTTTCGTGTCACCAAACTGTCTTGGGCGAGTGGGATCATTCTTGCCGCCAAGCTCTAACACGCGCTCAACCCGACCTGCATAAAATCGCACAGCCCGGTTTGCTTGAAAATCAGCTAAGGAAATAACCCATGGAAATCCATATCGCAAAATCGGACACGGAAATAGCCGCTTGCTATCCCGTCATACGGGAGCTACGTCCGCACATCGGCGAGGAATCCTTTGTCTCCCGGGTGCGCACATTGGAGAGATCGGGTTACAGGCTGGCTTATTGTCAGGGCCCAGAAGGTCCCGTGGCCGTGGCCGGCTTCAGGCTCGGAGAAAGTCTGGCATGGGGTCGCTTTTTGTACGTCGACGATCTCGTAACCCTTTCAAGTCATCGGTCCCGTGGTTTCGGCGCCGCGCTTCTGTCCTGGCTTGCCGAATTTGCGGCAAGGGAAGGCTGCGACCAGCTGCATCTCGACTCGGGAATCCAGCGAAAAGACGCGCAGCGGTTCTATGAAAGAGAGGGAATACAGCTGGCCGGCTACCATTTCGCTGAACGTATCGAGCAATAAGCGCTCTCTGGCCCGGCCCGGTTTTTCAAATGGTGTTTACACTAGGTGAGATGACCTATAGGGAAGTCATCCGTTACAAGGTAGTATCACTCCGCTTTTAGCCTTCCGTTCATCAGGTCGCCGCGCCGCCCGCCGCAGGGCGGCGAATGTGCCGCATGATTCAAAGTTAGGACCTGCCATGCCGTGTCAGTGTGCTGAACTGCCAAGCTGCGTCAATTACGGAGAACTCGAAAGGGAATTCGTTCGCTGGTTTGAGGTTGTCGCCGAACACACTTGGGTTCGGCTTTACCGCTGCCTGCATTGCAATACGCACTGGCAGTTGGACTTCAATGACAGGTCCGAGTTTGCCATCAAGGTTCCGGGCATGAAGT
>CAZOTG010000112.1:0-6642 GCA_964582585.1 uncultured Chromatiaceae bacterium
GCGTCCGCTATGCTTGGATTTGTACATGGCCTTGTCGGCGGCATCCAGCATGGTTTTCATGATCTGTTTGATATCAATGGATTTCATGATTTTCTGTAAATTATCTTTATCGAAATTTTTCAGCTTCCAGGTGCAGCCGCCGAATGAGGCCGTTATTTTGGCTTCTACTTCATCTTCACGGATGATGTGCGAAGTAATCTGCCGTTGAATACGCTCCGCGGCGAGTTTCCCACCCGCGACGTCTGTTTCAGGCAAGATCAGGCATACTTCGTCTCCCCCCAGGCGGGCGGCGGTGTCGGAACTGCGCAGGCTGCCCTTCAGTATTTTCGCCAGTGATTGCAGGGCCACGTCGCCGAAGGAGTGGCCATGTTGGTCATTGATGGTCTTGAAACGATCGATGTCGATCATTACCAGGGAGAGGAGTGCGCCGGACCGGCAGTGACGTCCTATCTCGGCCATTAATTCCTCTTCAAAGCGACGCCGGTTGACGAGTGTCGTCAGGGGATCATAGTAGGCAAGCTGAGCCAGATGGTTGTACGATCTTTGCAGATCCCTCGCGAGCTGTTCCCGCGCCTCCAGGGCACGCTCCAGCTGCAGGGTCTGGTCCGCATGGCTGATTGATTTTTCTATGAGCTGTTTGTTGGCGGACGTCACTATTTCGTCGTATGAGTGTTGTTCTTGGACATTTACGCTGAGGGCTATCGCGGCTTCCTTTACGTTGACCGGAACCTTTTCCAGTAGTTCGTCGATCTTGGATTCATCCAGGTCGAAATGATCGGCGATGAGCCTATGGCATTTGGCGCTGGCGAGACGTTTATCCGAGGCCGTGTAAACGGCTGCCATCCAGTCGGCGCATATTGCGACCGACGACATCTTCTTTATGTCAGGCGGTAAATCGTCCATTGTCTCCGCATGATGACTGGAGATAGGGGCGATCAATTGCTCAGGCAATCCCCAATTTTTCGCCAGAACCCCACCCAGGGCATCATGTGTTGCACCGAAGAGTTTCATTTCAAGATAGAGGCGATCGTCAGGGTCATGGTCCTGTAAGCGGGCCCATTCCTTGCCGTGTTCCGGACAGATGAGCAGCATGGCCAGCAAGCCAAAATCCTGCAGCATTCCGATGGTGAAGGCCTCGTCAGGATCGACGGTCACCGCCTCGGCGAGAATGCGCGCGCTCACCGCTCGACGCAGTACTTCGGTCCAGTAGGCGGTGGTATCCAGCTCCTTGATCGATTGGGGTCTCAGGCTTTCCCTGGCGGTGAAGCATAGGGCAAGGTTCCGCAGAGAACGTGTGCCCAATACCACGACTGCCCGATTCGCCGTGCTGATTGTTTGATTGATTCCAAAAAAAGGCGAATTGACCATGCGCAGCAATTCCGCGAGCAAGGCGGTGTCACTGCCGACGATTTCGGCTAACTCAGAGCCGGTGACGTTCGGGTCGGAACAGGCATGGACGATTTTCAGGGCGATGCTGGGGGGTGTCGGCAGGTCGCCGGGGCCTAGTTTATTTAATTTATCCAGCAGCGACATGAGGACTAGGGTCCGGGGAAGTGCGGGTCAACAGGTATCGATCTTCTCCAAAACAGCAGGTCGCGGCTGCTGTTAGAGCGTCGATAACGACATAATCCAAGACCCATCGGAATATTATCGGGCCGTCTTCGATGCCATGGATTATGCTGCTGGAATGTGATGATGATTGGCAACTAGCATGGACTCCATGTCGAGTGACACTTGATCAGCCTCGCTCTGAATCCGCGGCGAGAGTGATGTATAAAGTCAGTTCCTGGCCGGGCTGGAGATATTCATTCTTATGGATGTCGTTCCATTTTCTGACTTGTTGGACCGTTACCCTGAAGCGCTGCGAGATGCGTGACAGGGAGTCGCCGCGGCGCACGGTGTAGGTGATCCTGCGCGGCTTGGCGACTTCTTCCGACGCGGCGAACATGTGCAAACTGGTGGGCATGATCCCAGTCGACCTGCTGGCCGTGCCGCCTAGTCCCACAACGAGCTTTTGACCTGGATGAAGCATCTTGCGGGAGGAGATGCCGTTCCAGTGGCATATCTTCCGAACTGTGGTGCCGTAGCGGTGCGCCAGAACCCACAGGCTGTCGCCGGCGACCACGGTGTGTATGGTTTTGTGGCGGGCCTTGATGACTTCCCTGGGGATATGGATATGGCGGACGGCTCTATGAACCGGATCGTTGCGGCTGGTGATGGGAATGATCAGATGGTGGCCGGCACGGATGAAGTGTCCCCGGATGTTGTTGAGATCGGTGAGCACCTTGACCGTAGTGTGATAGTGGTTTGCGATGCCGCCGAGGGTCTCGCCATTGCGGATTCGATGGCGTACCCAATGCACTCGATCTTCCGGCGACAGCCCCGCGACGTTGATGGCGAAGGTCGGCGCCTTTTCAAGAGGCAGCAGCAGGCGGTGCGGGCCGTCAGGCGCGGTGGCCCAGCGGTTAAAGCCGGGGTTGAGCTGGTGCAGTTCTTCCAGGTCCATGTCCGCCAGTTTGGCCGCGGTGGCGAGGTCGAGCTGGGAGTCGATCTTTACCGCGGTGAGATAGGGCTCGTCGGGGATGGAGCGCAGGGTGATGCCCTGTTGCGCCGGGTCGGCGACGATCTGGCGCAAGGCCAGCAGGCGCGGCACGTATTGTTCGGTTTCGCGGGGCAGGCGCAGCGACCAGTAGTCGGTGGGTCTATGGCGGCGGCGGTTGTTGCGTATCGCCTTGTGCACAGTGCCTTCGCCGGAGTTGTAGGCGGCCAGGGCCAGCAGCCAGTCGCCGTCGAAACTGTCGTGGAGGTATTGCAGGTAATCGAGGGCCGCGCGGGTGGAGGCCACGATGTCGCGCCGCCCGTCGTACCACCAATTCAATTCCAGGCCATAGCGCCGCCCGGTGCCGGGGATGAACTGCCAGATACCCGCGGCGCGGCCGGCGGAATAGGCGTAAGGTTGAAAGGCGCTTTCCACCACCGGCAACAGGGCGATCTCGCTGGGCATGCCGCGCTGCTGCACCTGGTTGACGATGTAGTGCAGATAAGGTTGCGCCCGGTCCGCGACACGGTCGAGATATTCTTGATGGCGGCCGAACCATTTGGTCTCGCGCTCGATGCGCGTGTTTTGCTGATCGGTGAGGCCGAAGCCCAGGCGGATGCGGTCCCACAGGTCGCCGCCGCTGTCGCCGTCAATGGTGTCGTCGCCTTGATCGGAGGTGGCGGTGTCCACGCTATTATCGCCACCACCGTCCTTCGCGGCGGCGTCTTCGCCGTTCAGCGCCGACTCGGATTGGGCGTCGTCAAGGGCGGCAATGTCGGGAAGTTGCAGACCCGCCGCATCATCGGGCGCCGGGATTTCAGAGTCGAGGGCAACGGCATCGCCTTCGGCATCGGAGTCGTGCGGCGAGGCCGCGGGCGTGTCGCCGTCCTGCGGAGCCGGGGCGGTGGTCGTCGCGTCATCGTCAAGCTGCGCCGGCGTCCCCTGTTGGGGTTGCAGGGCGCAGGCACCGAGCGCCAGCCCTATGGCCAGGACTGAAACCAGCTTTATGTTCTTGTGTACCGCGTGTTCCATAATTACTCCTGCGAGACCACTCCCAGTCTGTATCGAGGGCTATGTTCCTAAAGTATCAATATAGTGTGTGGCGTGCAGTGGAATACCGCACATCTTTATCCGGGCTGGCCGCTGAGGAATAATCCTCAAAACATCAGTGGCTTGCGTTTGCTTTAGCCATCAGTGGCCGCCGGTAAGGCTCCTCCATGATCTATCATCGGCGTCTCTGCCTATTCGTTTAGCCCCGCCACTGGTCTTTCCAGTGGCGCAACACGGCGAAGGTCTCGACCCCCGGCGCCAAATTACGGCCGCTGTGGCGCGCGGCGTTGGCGACGATCGTCGGGTTGTTGCAACGCAAAAAGGGATTGGTGCGCTTTTCCATTCCCAACTCCGCGGGCACGGTGGCCTTCCCTGCCTGGCGTAGGCGTCGTGTTTGTTCGATACGGGTTTGCAGCACGGAATTGTCGGGTTCCACTTCTGCGGCGAAATTCAGGTTGCTGAGGGTATACTCATGGGCGCAATAAATCCAGGTGTCGTCGGGCAGCAACGCTATCTTTTGCAAAGAAGAATAGAGCTGTTCGGCGGTGCCTTCGAACAGGCGTCCGCAGCCGCCGGCGAACAGGGTATCGCCGCACAACAGCAGGTGTTCTCCGACATAGGCGATGTGACCGGCGGTGTGACCGGGGACGTCCAATACCCTCAGGCGAGGCAGGCCGGGAATCTCGACCCGGTCGCCTTCCCGCAGAGGATAGACGATGGCGGGGATGGCCTCGTGGGCCGGGCCGTAGACCGGGACGGCGAAGTGGGCGAGCAGTTGTTGAACGCCGCCGATATGGTCGGCGTGGTGATGGGTGATGAGGATCGCCACCGGGGCGAGATCCTGATCCGTCAGGGCTTGCAGTACCGGTTCGGCGTCCCCCGGGTCGACGATGGCCACCGGCCGGCGCGCCTCCCCATTCCCCGCACCGCACAACATCCAGATGTAATTGTCCCGGAAGGCCGGGACGGCGCGTACTTCGGTCATGATCGGCATGCTGCCAGCCGTTGAGGGTCAGGTCAACCATGGGTGGTTTCGGTAAGGATTGGCGGGTATTCTGTACCGCTGATGGAGGAATAGCATTTGCCATGAATTCGACCAATGACAGCAATGGTGTCATGGATCTGTGCGGTAAGCGCGAGGCACTGCGGGCCTGGTTCGCCGATGCACTGGGTACGACCTTGCTGGAGCAGGAGCAGGTCGCCCTCGACGGCATTTTGCAGGATCTGTTCGGTTACTACCTGCTGCAGTTGGGTTGGGTGGCGCCGCGCGACATCCTCACCGAGAGCCGCATCCGTATGCGCATGGTGATGGATGTGGATCGTCCCCACGGGGTGGACTACCCCTATGTCCGGGCCATGCCGGAGAGGGTGCCGGTTCAGGGCGACAGTCTGGATGTGGTGGTGTTGCAGCATACCTTGGAGTTCGCCAAGGACCCCCACGAGGTGTTGCGCGAGGTGGACCGCATGCTGATCCCCGAGGGGCATGTAGTGATCGTGGCCTTCAATCCCTGGAGTTACTGGGGAGCGTGGCGGCTGCTGCGGCGACGCAGCCGACGCTTTCCCTGGTGCGGCCGCTTTCTCAGCGTGACCCGCATGAAGGACTGGATGGGTCTGCTGGGTTTCGATACGGTGCAGGTTGTGCCGCTGTTCTTTCGCCCGCCTATCCGCCACGAAGGAGTGATGCGCCGCCTGCGTTTCCTGGACAAGGCGGGGGCGCGCGCCTGGCCGCTGTTGTCCGGAGTCAATATCATCGTCGCGCAGAAGCGGGTGGCGACCCTGACGCCCATCAAGCTCAAGCGCTGGCGCCTGCAACGCCGTCTGGTGGTGGATGTGGCCAAGCCCACCAGCGGAAGGGTGGTCAATGGCTGAAGCGGTGGAGATCTTCACCGACGGGGCATGCCGCGGCAATCCCGGCCCGGGGGGATGGGGCGTGGTGTTGCGCTATAAGGGAACGGAAAAGACTCTGCACGGCGGTGAGGCGCTGACCACCAACAACCGTATGGAACTGATGGCGGCCATCGCCGCTCTCGAAGCGCTGAAGCGTCCCAGCAAGGTGGTGTTGACCACCGACTCCCAATATGTGAAGAAGGGTATCACCGAATGGCTGAAGGACTGGAAGCGGCGCGGCTGGAAGACCGCGGACCGCAAGCCGGTGAAGAATGTCGATCTGTGGCAACGCCTGGATGAGGTGGTGGCGAAACATCAGATCAAGTGGCACTGGGTGCGGGGACACACCGGTCATGCGGAGAACGAACGCGCCGATGCCCTGGCCAACCGGGGGATCGATGAGTTACAAGATAAGATTTGATTGTAAGAAGTAATCTGAATTTTAGGAGTGACCTAGTGCGGCAGATCGTCCTGGATACCGAAACCACCGGCCTTGAGCCTACGCAAGGCCATCGCATCATCGAGATCGGCTGCATCGAGTTGCTCAATCGCCGTCCCACCGGCAACCATTTTCATCAGTACCTGCAGCCGGATCGCGACATCGATGCCGCGGCGGTGGAGATTCACGGCATCACCACCGAATTTCTTGCGGACAAACCCCGCTTCGAGGAGATCGTGGATGAATTCCTGGCGTTCGTCCGCGGCGCGGAACTGATCATCCACAATGCCCCCTTCGACGTGGGCTTCATCAATCACGAATTGATGTCGCTGGGAAAGGGCTACGACCCGCTCACCGACTACTGCACGGTACTGGATACCCTGGAGCACGCCCGGCGCCTGCACCCCGGACAGCGCAACAACCTCGATGCCCTTTGCAAACGCTACGGCATCGACAATTCACAGCGCGAGTTGCACGGCGCCTTGCTGGACGCGGAGATCCTGGCGGACGTCTATCTGGCCATGACCGGCGGGCAGGTCACCCTGTCACTGGAGGGCACGCGAGAGGGGGGCGCCGGCACGGTGGCCCAGGTGAACCGCCTGGACTCGGACCGCCCCCGCCTGCGGGTGATCGCGGCCGATCCCGAGGAGCTGGCGGGGCATGCCCGCTATCTTGATGTTATGTCTAATAAAAACGGCGAGGTCTGCATCTGGACCCGGCTGGAGAC
>CAZOTG010000113.1:0-6630 GCA_964582585.1 uncultured Chromatiaceae bacterium
ATGCCGATCCTCCACCGCCACCAGGCCGCTGCGCAACAACGGCGGCACCTCGGAGAGTTTCACCAGGATGCGATCCTCGTGATGGGCCGGATAGATGCGGCCGATGACCAGGGGATCCACACGCAGCAAGGGCACGGCACTACCGTCCGGCGACTGCAGTTCGCTGAGGGTATGCTTCTGAAAACGGGCCACCACGGTGACGGCCTGTTCGTGGCTGTCCCAGTATTGAAAGGGGCGGGTGGTCAAACGCACGGTATCGCCGTGCCGCTCATAACTGCCGGGACTGGCCGCACCGATGGAGAAGCGGTAATCCACGAGGCGCAATTCCCGCTCCAATTGCCCGGCGGAAAGCTCGGCGCCGGGAAACAACTCCAGGGGACGCGCGTACACATAGGCCGGCAGCGCCCAGCGCTTGCCCTCGAATTTGACGCGGATGACATGATCCAGATAGGCCGCATAGGCGGCGACCACCGCCAGCAACAGCAGCAAGGACCATAAAACAAAGCCTGACAACGAGCGGCGTGGCGGCGGTTTTGAGCGGCGGGTACGGCGAGGCGGCATAGGCAAGGCGACAAGGACCGGAAAATATATTACACAACGGGATCACGCCGGGGCGTAAGACGGGAATTATACATGGAAGCCCCCCCGGCGTCCGGTATAACGGGCCGATGGCCACCCGCCGGTTTCCACCCCAGGGGGCATCTGCAATAATGAGTGGGAGATCTCACTGATCTTTACCATGGCATCATGAACGAAGGCCCTAGCATGTCGCTTATCGAGGCACTGCAGAATCCGGCCCTCTACGATCACCCGGTGCAGGGCTTCCGCGTGATGGAGACTCATATCTCCTGGGTACTGCTCACCGGCTCCTATGCCTACAAGATCAAGAAGCCGGTCGATCTGGGCTTCCTGGACTTCTCCACCTTGGAAAGGCGCCGCCACGATTGCGAAGAGGAATTGCGGCTCAATCGCCGCCTCGCCCCCGCGCTGTATCTCGCCGTGGTGCCCATCACCGGCAGCGCCGCGTCACCGGTGCTGGGCGGCGAGGGTCGCGTCATCGAGTATGCGGTCAAGATGCGGGAGTTTCCGCAGGACGCGCAATTGGACCGCGTGCTGGACCGCGGCGAACTTCAAGGCGAACATATCAGCCGTCTCGCCCAAACGGTCTCGGAATTTCATGCCCGTGCCAGCGTCGCCGCTGCCGAGTCGCCCTTCGGCAGCGCCGAACTGCTCTGGCAACCCGTCCTGCAAAATTTCGAGCAAATCCGCCCTCACCTCGACAACGACGAAGACCGTGAACTGCTGGACAAACTGCAGGCGTGGAGCGAGCAGACCCACGGCCGGCTGACCGCAGTATGGCAGACGCGCAAACGCGACGGCTTCATCCGCGAGTGCCACGGCGATATGCACCTCGGCAACATGGCCTTGGTCGACGGAGAGGTGATCATCTTCGATTGCCTCGAGTTCAACGAACGCCTGCGCTGGATCGATGTGATGAGTGAAGTCGCCTTCGTCACCATGGATCTCTATGACCGCGGGCGTCCCGGCCTGGCGCACCGCTTCCTGAATGACTACCTGCAACACAGCGGCGACTATGAAGGCTTGCGGGTATTGCGCTTCTATCAGGTGTACCGGGCGTTGGTGCGCGCCAAGGTGGCGTGCATCCGTCTGACGCAAGAGGGTATATCCGAAACGGAGCGCGCCGCCGCCCGTACACACTACCGGCAATATCTGCGTTTGGCGGAACGTTACACCCACCCGATCCCCACCCCGCTGATCATCACCCATGGCTTGTCCGGCTCGGGCAAGACCACCATCAGCGACGCCTTGCTGGAAAGCAGCGGGGCGGTACGCGTCCGTTCCGATGTAGAACGCAAGCGCTTGTTCGGCCTGTCCGCGGAGGCGCGCAGCGGCTCGGGCGTCGCCACCGGCCTCTATAGCCCCGATGCCACGGCCCGCGCCTATGAACGGCTCGCCGCCCTGGCGCGCACCATCATCACCGCGGGCTTTCCGGCCATCGTCGATGCCGCTTTTCTGCAACATCAGCAACGGGAACAATTCCGCGACCTCGCCGAGCGATTGCAGGTGCCCTTTGTGATCTTTCATTGCAGCACCTCCCCGGAGCGCCTGCGCCGCCGGGTGCAACAACGGACCTCGCAAGGGCATGACGCCTCCGAGGCCAACCTGCAGGTACTGGAACATCAATTGCTTACCCAGGATCCCTTGCGCGCCGACGAGGCGATGCACATCTTTACCATCGATACCGGGACGGCATAGCGGTCTGTCACCGCCGATGACACGGCGTGCAGATTCCCACGGCAGGGTCTACACTCGTAGAGTGATCGCTACCATCGGGAGACGGTTATGGAAAACTTGCAGAACAAACGGATTCGCACCAGGACGGGCAAGTCCTTCCTGGCGGGCAGCACGCCGTTGCAATATGAAAGGTGGGTAGCATGCCCCTATTGTGGCGAGGCCTTCGTCTCCATCGTCGATGCCTCGGCGGGCAATCAATCTTATTATGAGGACTGCGAGGTTTGTTGCCGCCCTATCCTGTTTCACACCGAGATAGACAGCGACGGCAACGTACTGGGCATTACGACCTTGCGTGAAGACGATTGAGGTTGAGGGGATAAACCGCCGGGCACGTGATTACGCGGCAGTTGCCAAGTGGTTGGCCAGGCTGTCGAGGTCGCTGCGGGCTTCAAGCAGATTCTGCAAGGCGCCCGTGACATCATCTTCCTGCAAGCCCAGCGCGCTGAGCATTGCGTCGGGCAGTTCTTCGCTGCCGGCATCCCCCATATCGAGCCGCTGCAGCAATCGGTCGGCCAGCAAGGCGAGATTGGCGTAGACCGCGTATTCACCGCGATATTCCACATCATGATGCTTGTGTACCGCCGTGATCACCTCGCCCGGCATGTTCCATTTGCGCAACAGCCACATGCCGATCTCAGTATGGTCGGTCATGAACAAACCTTGCTCCAGATCGATGACGGGAACCTTGGGGTTGTCGAGGATCGCCTTGTTCAGGGCACTCAGTTCGGTGGGGAACAGATGCCCCAACAATAACAGCCCGATATTATGCATCAAGCCGCTGAGATAACTCATGCCGGAGGAAGCCTCCGCATCCCTGGGCAGGCATTCCGCCAGGGATTGCATCAACGCCGCGCTATAGGCGGCATGCACCCATATCGCCTTGCGCCCCACAGGCCCGTCGGCGGGACTGCGCAGGCCCTTGCCGGCGGCGACCCCAAAGGCGAGATTCATGGCGCGGTCCACGCCCAGGACGCGAGTGATGGCATCGCGCACGGATTTGACCTTGCCGCGATAACCAAAGAACGGCGAAGCGGCCTGGCGAATCATCTGCGCGGCAAGCCCGGGGTCTATCTCGACGATGGTGACCAGCTCATTCATCTCGGGCCGGGGACCCAATGACAAAATCTTCTGGGCCAATTCCGGCATGGCAGGGAATGTGGTGAGCTTTTCCAGTCGCGACTGGATACTCTTCAATTTTCTAGTCATGGCTTCCCCGGCACATAAGATATTGTAATCTGATCTATATATTTCGTCTTCATTGCGAATTCTTTGAGCATCGATCGGCCATCGCCGTTCAAGCCTTCAGGACAGGCGCGCCAACACCAAGTATGTTACTCGTTGATCCCGGCAAGAAAGGTGCTTTCATGCACAGTCCGAGCCGCTGGCTGACGCCAATGATCGCCGCCCTTGCTCAAATTCACGCTGCGGCGGGACCCTCTGGCATATTGAACTCTCAAGAGGCCGCGGCGTAGTCCTTGAGTCGCACCGGCCGGCGCTTCGCCCCCCATTTCCCGGGCGCGCCGTCGAAGACGCCGGCGATGACCTTACCGCAGAACCGGCAATGGCCGTCATCCGTGAGTTGCCAGTCGGTCATCACGTACCAATCGCGGCCGATGACCCGGTTGTGGCACTGTGGACAGTAAGTGCTGTCTCCAGAACCGTAATGCACGTTGCCGGTATAGGCATAGCGCACGCCATGCTTGATGGCGATGTCCCGCGCCCTGATCAAGGTAGGCAGGGGCGTCGACGGTTTGTCCAGCATCTTCCATTCGGGATGAAAGGCGCTGAAGTGCCAGGGCACGTCCGGGCCCAGGTTCGCCACCACCCACTGGGCCATCTCCTCCAGCTCCGCGTCGCTGTCGTTCTCGCCGGGGATCAGCAGGGTGGTGATCTCCAACCACACATCGGTGTGATGCTTGAGATAGACCAGGGTATCCAACACCGGCTGGAGATGACCGCCGCACAGCTTGTGATAGAAGCGATCGGTGAAGGCCTTGAGATCCACATTGGCTGCATCGATGTAACGGAAAAATTCCTCCCGGGGTTTCTCGGTGATGTAGCCGGCGGTCACCGCCACCGACTTGATCCCGACCTCGCGGCAGGCCTCGGCCACGTCGATGGCATACTCGAGGAAAATGATCGGGTCATTATAGGTGTAGGCGACGCTTTTGCAGCCCAGCTCCTTGGCGGCGCGGGCGATCAGGGCCGGCGGCGCCGCATCGGCGAGGACGTCCATCTCCCGGGCCTTGCTCATGTCCCAGTTCTGGCAAAATTTACAGGCGAGGTTGCAGCCCGCGGTGCCGAAGGACAGCACGGGCGTCCCGGGCAGAAAATGGTAGAGCGGTTTCTTTTCAATAGGATCGATGCAATAGCCGCTGGAACGGCCGTAGGTGGTGAGGACAATCTCATCCTGTTGCCGCGCCCGCACGAAACACAGGCCCTGCTGCCCTTCGTGCAACTTGCAGTAGCGGGGACAGACATCACACTGAATACGCCCGTCTTCCAGGCGATGCCAATATTGGGTAGGGACCACCGTCATCATCGATTCATCATTCATCACGCTTGCCTCCTGAATCTGTGAGGTCTTTCTAAAAGTATAGTTCAATCTAGAAGCCTCGCCGTGAGTTGATATCGACGCCCTCCGCCCCTATTGTTTATATAACTGGACTGTAGGAGTAGGCCATGTCTTCGATGCGCGCGCCGGCGGTGGCCGGCAGCTTTTATCCAGGCGACCGCCTGGAACTCACCGCCGTGGTGAACGGATTCCTGGCCGCCTGCCGCAGCAACGCACCGGCTCCCAAGGCCATCATTGCCCCCCACGCCGGCTATATCTATTCCGGCCCCATCGCGGCCAGCGCCTATGCCCGCGTGGCCAATGCCAGGGACACCATCACTCGCGTCATCCTGTTGGGCCCTTCCCATCGCGTCCCCTTGCGTGGCCTCGCCGTCAGCAGCGCGGAGGCCTTCGCCACGCCCCTGGGCCAGGTGTCCGTCGACCTTGCGGCACTGGCGCGCATCAAACACCTGCCGCAGGTCAGCATCTCGGATGAGGCCCACCGCCAGGAACATTCCCTGGAGGTACATCTCCCCTTCCTGCAAGTGGCCTTGGCCGATTTCAGCCTGGTACCCCTGGTGGTGGGTGATGCCACGGCGCAAGAGGTGGAGGAGGTCCTGGAAATCCTGTGGGGCGGTCCCGAAACCCTGATAGTGGTGAGTTCCGACCTCAGTCACTATCACGATTACCGCACCGCGCAACGACTGGATCAGGCCACCTCGGCGGCCATCACCGCACTGCGGCCCGAGGACATTGACTACGAGCAGGCCTGCGGCCGCAACCCCATTCTCGGCCTACTGGCGGCGGCCCGCCGTCACGGCATGCATGGCGAGACCATCGACCTGCGCAATTCCGGCGATACCGCCGGCCCTCGCGACCAGGTGGTGGGTTATGGGGCGTATGTTTTTCAGTGAAGGAGTTTCTGCCCATGGAAACGGTCACTTCTTTTAGCCCGGATGAATGCGACAGCCTGTTGGAGGTCGCCTTCAAGGCCATCGCCCAGGGCGTGCGCCGCGGTGTACCCGATGACTTGCAGCCGGCGCAATTCCCCGGCGCACTGCAGGCGCCCCTCGCCTCCTTCGTCACCCTCAAGATCGCCGATCAACTGCGCGGCTGCATCGGCAGCCTGGAGGCCGTCCGTTCCCTGGTGGAGGATGTGAACGTCAACGCCTTTGCAGCGGCCTTCCGCGATCCCCGCTTTCCCCCCGTGGCAGAACGTGAATTGTCGAAGCTGAGCATCAGCATCTCTGTACTGTCGTCACCCCAGGCCATGAGCTTCCGTTCGGAACGGGAACTCATTGAACAACTCCGTCCGGGCATCGATGGTCTGATTCTGGAAGAGGGTTATCGCCGCGGCACCTTCCTGCCCGCGGTATGGGAGAGCCTGCCGGAACCGTCGACCTTCCTGAGTCAATTGAAGTTGAAGGCCGGCTTGCATCCCGATTATTGGTCAGACCGTCTCAAGGTCTACCGTTATCACACCGAGGTGATCGGTGATGAATAACCAAAGCCGTTAGGGAACCCCTCTTTAAGAGTTACTCGAATCGCCTCCGGCGATGATTAATTTAATCGCGGTCTCGTCCGCGAACACGAAATCCTTTTCTTTGCTTGTCCAAAGAAAAGGATTCAAAAGAAAAGATACCCCGGGGTGGTAACACTAAGCTGTGGTGGAATATAAGCCTCAAAACTGGGAGCGCCACCCTAAGTCCCGTAGGCGGCGCCGAGCATCGCAGCCGGGCTGGGAGGAGAGCGAGTTCTGT
>CAZOTG010000114.1:0-1575 GCA_964582585.1 uncultured Chromatiaceae bacterium
TGGTGCACCGCCGCGACAGCTTCAAGGCGGATAAGATCCTAATCAATCAACTGTTGGAAAAGGCCAAGGGCGGCAACGTCGAGATCCTGTGGAACCATAATCTGGACGAAGTGCTGGGCGACCAGAGCGGCGTCACCGGCCTGCGTCTCAAGGACAACGACGGCGCCAGCCGCGAGATCCAGGTGCAGGGCGTATTCATCGCCATCGGCCACGCGCCCAATACCGGCATCTTCGAAGGTCAACTGGACATGGCAGGCGGCTATATCAAGGTCAAGACCGGCATCGCCGGCAATGCCACCGCCACCAGCGTGCCCGGGGTATTCGCCGCCGGCGACGTGGCGGATCATATCTACCGCCAGGCCGTCACTTCGGCGGGGACAGGCTGCATGGCGGCCCTGGATGCGGAGCGCTATCTGGACGCGTTGGCACAGCAGAAATAAGCCTGCGGCGAGAAACCGAGCGCGACGGCGCTTCAACGCATGACGCTATCCTTCCCCAAGCGCATGGTGCGCGCGGAGAACACCTCATCTTCCAGCTCGTTATTGAGCCGGATATCGGAAATATCCAGCACGGTGCGATCCTTCGTCCGCAGGTCCACCCCTACCACCTGCTCCCACACCCAAGCGTCCCCGATTCTTTTCCACTTGATGGTTAGGTGCTTTTCCACCGCACCCGATTCACCGTAATAATCGGTGCGCTCCGGCAGGAAGTTGTCCTTGCTGATCCAACGCCGGGTCTTCCCATAGGGATAATTTTTACTGGCTTGCTTGGGCACGCTATCCACTACGTAAGCACTGTTGCCATCGATCTCTTCGCTGCCCACTAAAGTGTGAGTGTCCAAGCCGGGATCTCTCGGCACCAGAACGACCTGGGTCAAAACCGAGTGGGCGTAATCATCGTCCTCGTCATGGTGACGGTGGCCTTCACTATGGGTGACCTTACGCACCATGCGCAACTCCGGCAGATACATCCACTCGTCCGGCGATTTGTTGTCATAGACCCAAACCATGAAGGACTTGCCCTTGTCATCGGGCGGGAATTCACTGAAGAAGATCGCCTTGTCGTCGACATCGTCCTTGCCTTCGTACTCTTTCCACACCATGGTGTAGATCAGCTTCTTTTCAGAACCGTCGGGCCTTTGCAGACTGAAGCTGAGGCGTGAGATGCTGTCCTCGCCGCCTTCGAGGTTATAGACCTTGGCGGCGATCTCCGCGGCGCTGAGTTCCGCGAAGGCAGCAAGCGGGAGGCACCATACCGTCAGACCCAACAACACCCCCACCGCACCTGTCCTTAACCGCACCACCGCCTCGCCCTCCTCATCGTCCCAATGCTTGACGTGATCCATCGATTAGCTGAACCTCATTATGCATCGTTTGGTCGAATGAGAACTAGCACTGACCGCGCCGCCTCAGGCGGGTATACACTACACTACGCTATGCATATTACCTCCATATCCCATATCGCCGAGGTCGATCCGGCATCTTGGAATGCTTTAAATACATCTCATAATCCTTTTATAAAACACGAGTTTTTATCCGCATTCGAGCAGGGCCGTTGCGTCGATCCCCAAGCCGG
>CAZOTG010000114.1:1585-6608 GCA_964582585.1 uncultured Chromatiaceae bacterium
CCCGCTCACCTGGTGGCGCATGAAGGTGAGCAGTTGCTGGGCGCCCTCCCCCTGTATTTCAAATCCCATTCCTGGGGAGAGTTCGTGTTCGATTTCGCCTGGGCCGACGCCTATGAACGCCACGGCAAGGCCTATTACCCCAAGGCCATCGCCGCCGTCCCCTATACCCCGGCCACGGGACCGCGCCTGCTGGTGCCTGATCGCCCCGCCGCCGCGGGAATCAAGACGGCGCTTCTCGACGCGGCGCGGGAATTGGTGGCGACGCAGGACGGTTCTTCTTTTCACTGCCTGTTTCCCGTTCAAGAGGAGGCGGAGTTCCTGGAGGCGCAAGGATTCCTGCTGCGAGTCGGTTGCCAGTACCATTGGCAAAACCGGGACTATCGCGACTTCGATCATTTCCTGGCGGGCTTCTCCGCCGAAAAACGCAAGAAGGTGAAGCGCGAACGGCGCCGCGTACAGGAGGCCGGAATCGAGATCACCGTGCACGAAGGCGCCGAGGTGAGCCCGGCGTTATGGCAGGTGTTTTACCGCTTTTATCGCGCGACGGTATTGCGCAAGAGCGGCTACGTACCGCTCAGCCTGGCGTTCTTCCAGGCCCTGGGCCGCGACATGCCCGAGAGCGTCGTGTTGGTCTTGGCGCAATATCGCGGCGACACCGTCGCGGCCGCCCTGAGTTTCCGCGGCGGCGATACCCTGTACGGCCGCTATTGGGGTGCCTCGCAGGACTTTCACAGCCTGCATTTCGAACTGTGCTATTACATGGGCATCGAATACTGCATCGAGCACGGCCTGCAACGCTTCGAACCCGGCGCCCAGGGCGAGCACAAGATCAGCCGGGGATTCATGCCGACCGCCACTTACTCCGCTCACTGGCTGGCGGATCCGGCATTCCGGCGCACCATCCAAACCTATCTGGCACGGGAACGGGAACAGATGCGCTATCATATGGCGGAGCTCAGCCGTCATGGGCCTTACAAATCCTCCGAGCGATCCCAGCCATGGTAGCGTCGAATCCTTTGCAGTGGTTGGACCCCCACGATGCCGAGGCGCCGTTCCCCGATGTCGAACTCGCCCTGCGCGAACCCGACGGCTTGCTGGCCGTGGGCGGCGATCTCTCGCCGGTTCGTTTATTGCGGGCCTACCGTCTGGGCATCTTCCCCTGGTACAACGAGACCCAACCCATCTTGTGGTGGTCGCCGAATCCCCGCAGTGTGCTCTACCCGGAACGACTGAGGGTTTCGCGCAGTCTGCGCAAGACCCTGCGCAAGGGCGTCTACACCGTGACCACGGACCAGGCCTTCCACCGGGTCATCGCCCACTGCGCCGAACCCCGCGCCGACGGGCTCGGCACTTGGCTGACGCCTGACATGATCGAGGCCTTCCGCCGCTTGCATGACATGGGACATGCCCATTCCATAGAGAGCTGGCACCAAGGGGAGTTGGCGGGCGGCTTGTACGGCCTGGCCATGGGCAGGGTGTTTTTTGGAGAATCCATGTTTTCCCGCCGCAGCGACGCCTCCAAAGTCGCCTTCGTACAGTTGGTGGCGCATTTGCGAAAATGGGGCTATGCCCTCATCGATTGTCAGGTGGCCTCCGAGCACTTGGCCAGCCTGGGCGCGGTGAATATCCCGCGCCGCCGCTTCATCGCGGACCTGAACCGCTGGTGCGATGCCCCTACCCGATGGGATCCCTGGGACAACGGCCATGAATAGCGTCGACGATAGCGCCCGTCAACCCGGCGCCACCCGTACCATCACGCTGTACATGAGTCCGCCTCATGACTGCGCCTATCTGCCGGAACGGGAGGCGATCACCCAATTCATCGACCCGGCACAGGAGATCAACGGCCAACTATACGGCCAACTCATCGACGCCGGTTTTCGCCGCAGCGGCGAGTATATCTATCGCCCCCGCTGCAGTGCCTGCCGGGCCTGCCTGCCGGCACGGATCCCGGTCGCCGCTTTCCGGCCGTCCCGCAGTCAACGCCGCACCTGGCAACGTAATCAAGACCTGGCGGTCAATCTGATCCGAGCCGATTTCCGGGAGGAGCATTTCGCCCTCTACCGCCGCTATATCAGCACGCGCCACCCGGGCGGCGGCATGGATGTCACCGATCCGGACCGTTACCGGGAATTTTTGCTCAGTACCTGGAGTGACACCTGGTGCTACGAATTCCGCTTGGATTCCCGGCTGCTCGCCGTGGCGGTCGTCGATCGCCTCAGCCAGGGAGATTCCGCCGTCTATACCTTCTACGACCCGGCCCACGCCGAACGCAGCTTGGGGTGCTTTTCCGTTCTGTGGGAGATCGCGGAGGCGCGAAGACTCGGACTCTCATGGCTTTATTTAGGTTATTGGATTCAAGAATGTCCGAAAATGAGCTACAAAAGCGACTATCGGCCCTTGGAAATCTTCCGTGACGGCCTGTGGCAAACCCTGCTGCAGCGCTGAGCTTGTCCCGCCAAACCAGGGTATTTCCTTTGAAAAATTCCGCGAGTTGGGGCAATATGCGCCTTCTGAAATTAACCCTGGGAGAAAATTGCAGGTATGGCCAAAGAAGACCATATAGAGATGGAAGGCACGGTGATCGAAACCTTGCCCAATACGATGTTCCGAGTGCAGTTGGAAAATGGCCATATCGTCACCGCCCATATTTCAGGCAAGATGCGCAAACACTACATCCGCATCCTCACCGGCGACAAAGTCACCGTGCAGTTGACACCCTATGACCTCACCAAGGGCCGCATCAGCTTCCGCGCCCGTTGATTCCTCTACCGCCGCTTAAATAGCAACGCTTCGCACCGGCAGCAAAGCCGAAACGGTCACCGGTTCAATGATTGATTGGGGCCGGGGCAGCCTCAGGCGTGGGCGATGCCTTCTTCGCTGGCCTCGTATTTGAAGGCGGGTTCGCCGTCCTTGAGAGTGACGATCACATGGCCGCCGGAAGCAAGCTTGCCGAACAACAACTCTCCCGCCAGCGGTTTCTTGATCCGCTCCTGAATGACGCGGGCCATGGGTCGCGCGCCCATCTGGGGATCGAAACCATGTTCCGCCAGCCAGCGTCGCGCCGCCTCGTCCACATCCAGGGTGACGTTTTTTTCTTCCAATTGCGCTTCCAGCTCGACGATGAATTTGTCCACCACATGGCCGATGGTCGCCGCATCCAGTTGCTTGAACTGGATGATGCCGTCAAGGCGATTGCGGAACTCCGGCGTGAACAGCTTCTTGATCACCTCCATGCTGTCGCTGGTGTGATCCTGATGGGTAAAGCCCATGGAACGGCGGCTGATCTGCTCGCTGCCGGCATTGGTGGTCATGATGATGATCACGTTGCGGAAGTCCGCCTTGCGGCCGTTGTTGTCGGTCAAGGTACCGTGGTCCATCACCTGCAGCAATAAATTGTAGACGTCGGGATGGGCCTTCTCGATCTCGTCCAGCAGCAGCACCGCATGGGGATGCTTGTTGACCGCCTCGGTGAGCAGACCGCCCTGGTCGTAACCCACGTAACCCGGCGGGGCGCCGATGAGTCGCGACACGGTATGACGTTCCATGTACTCCGACATGTCGAAGCGGATCAGCTCGATGCCCATCACCTTGGCCAACTGCCGCGACACCTCGGTCTTGCCCACGCCGGTGGGACCGGCGAACAGGAATGAGCCGATGGGTTTCTGTTCGTTGCCCAGGCCGGCGCGGGACATCTTGATGGCGGATGACAGGGCGTCGATGGCCTCGTCCTGCCCGTACACCACCAGTTTCAGATCGCGATCCAGCTTGCGCAGTGAATCCTTGTCCGAGGACGACACGCTCTTGGGCGGGATGCGCGCCATCTTGGCCACGATGTTCTCGATCTCCACCACGCCGATGGTCTTCTTGCGCTTGGACACGGGTAATAGATGCTGGGTGGCGCCGGCCTCATCGATGACGTCGATGGCCTTGTCAGGCAAATGGCGGTCATGGATGTACCGCGTCGACAATTCCACCGCTGCGCGCAGGGCGGCGCGGGAATATTTGACGCCGTGATGTTCCTCGAAGCGGGACTTCAGACCACGCAGGATGTGCACGGTGTCGTCCACCGTCGGTTCGCCCACGTCGATCTTCTGGAAGCGCCGCGACAGGGCACGGTCCTTCTCGAAGATGCCGCGGTATTCCTGATAGGTGGTGGACCCGATGCACCGCAGTTTGCCGGAGGTCAGCACCGGCTTGATCAGATTGGAGGCGTCCATCACCCCGCCGGACGCCGCGCCGGCGCCGATGATGGTATGGATCTCGTCGATGAACAGGATGCTGCCCGGCTCCCGCGCCAACTGTCCCAACACCGCCTTGAGGCGCTTCTCGAAGTCGCCGCGGTATTTGGTACCGGCCAGCAGCGCACCCATATCCAGGGAATAGATGGTGGCGTCGGCCAACACCTCGGGGACCTTGCCTTCCACGATCATCCTGGCCAGGCCCTCCGCCAAAGCGGTCTTGCCCACTCCCGCCTCGCCTACGAACAAGGGATTATTCTTGCGACGGCGGCACAGTATCTGAATGGTGCGCTCGATCTCATGTTCGCGACCGATCAAGGGATCGATCTTGTCCTGACGAGCCAGCTCGTTGAGATTAGCGGCGAAGTTTTCCAAGGGGCTCTTCGCGGGCGATTCGCCGCCCTCCTCCTCTTCGCTGGAGAAAGACAGGCTGTCCGGTTCGTCCTCTTCCCCGGGAATCTTGGAGATGCCGTGAGAGATGTAATTCACGATATCCAGGCGGGTGATGTTCTGGCGGTGCAGCAGATAGACGGCCTGGGAATCCTGTTCGCTGAATATGGCCACCAGCACGTTGGCGCCGGTGACCTCCTTCTTGCCCGAGGATTGCACGTGGAACACCGCCCGCTGCAATACCCGCTGGAAACCCAGGGTGGGCTGAATCTCCCGGCCGTCATCGGGGGCGAGATGGGGCGTGGTTTCCTCGATAAAGGCGGCCAGCTCTTTCTTGAGTTGGTCGAGATTGGAGCCGCAGGCCTTCAACACCTTCACCGCGGCGCTGTTAT
>CAZOTG010000115.1:0-6580 GCA_964582585.1 uncultured Chromatiaceae bacterium
GCGGGCATTGGTCTCCGCGGCTTTGTAATCGCCAAGATGGGTGAAGGCATCGCCCAACCCAATATAGGACTCCACCAAGTCGGGCGATTTTTCGAGTGCCTGCTTGAAGGCGGTGGCGGCGGCGTTGTAATGCCCCCGCTGCATCTGGTCTTGGCCGTTTTTATAGCTTTCCTCGGCGGCCTGTTGTTGCCCGGGATTGGATGGAAGGGGTGTGGCAGGAGGCTGAGCCGGTGCCGGACTGGGAGCTTGTGCCTGCGCATGATAGGCAGGGGACCGGTCGGCTTCGCTCTCGGCGAGCGGTTGCTGCAAGTTGGGGAGTATCAGGCTCACCGTGGCGCAGGTTCCCACGAACAGGATGGCCGCCAATTTGAGATCCCAGTTTTTGGCGGGTCGAGCTGCGCGTCCAGGTCGGCGTATATGGTTCATAGCCATGGAGCCTCCGATTGGGTGCTGGTATGCTTTCGGGGCGATTATGGGGGGTATCGTCGCCTTTCCTGAAAAGTTGATGGTGGATCTAGGGATTTCCGCCGGGGGCGGCGAGCGGCGGCATTCCGCGGTAAGAATAAGGTTTTGTGAAGGCATAACCGGGGTGAGAGAGGTGGGACGGTAGGCGATGGCCAGGCATTTTCCAAAGCGGACTCCACGGATCGAGGCCTTCGATTTTCGTCCGGGTAAAAGACTGCGCGGCGGTTATGAGATCGTCACCCATCTCGGTGCCGGTTGGGAAGGGGAGGTCTATCTGATTCGCGAGCGGGCAACCGGTATCGAAAGGACAGCGAAGTTCTTTTTTCCGCACCGCAACGAACGTGACAGGGCATCGCTGTTTTACGCCAAAAAACTTCACAAGCTGCGCCAGTGTCCCATCGTCATTCAATATTACTCGCAGGATACGGTCCCTTATCGCGGCATCCCCATCACCTATTTGATCTCCGAATATGTGGAGGGTGAACTGCTCAGCAGTTTTCTGGCGCGCCAGCCCGGCAAGCGCCTGAATCCGTTTCAGGCCGTACATTTGCTGCATGCATTGGCGACGGGGATCGAGTCCATCCATCAGATGGGCGAGTACCATGGTGATCTCCATACCGATAATATTATGGTGCAACGCTATGGCCTGGGGTTTGAATTAAAACTCCTCGACATGTTTCACTGGGGTGCGCCCAGCGCCCAGCATATTTACGATGACGTCATTGATTTAGTAAGGTTGTTCTATGACGCCCTCGGCGGCACCAAGCACTATGCCCGGCAGCCTAGCGAAGTAAAGGAAATCTGCTGCGGCCTGAAGCGCTCATTGATATTAAAAAAATTCAAGACGGCCGGACGACTGCGCCATTTCCTAGAAACCATGCAGTGGGGTTGACGATTGTCCTCTAAAACACCACCGCTCAGTATTCCGCTTATCTATTCCGAGACCGATCTCGGCCGAGTAGAACATCATTCCTTTGCCTCCGGGCAGGCAGCCGTTTTCACCGCGCGTTCGCCCTTCAAGGAAACCGTCAACGAAGATGCCGTGGCCTTGATCCCCGTGGGTGAGCGGGCCGGGGTGTTGGTGATTGCCGATGGCTTGGGCGGGCTGTCAGCCGGCGAGGTGGCGGGCCGGCTGGCACTCACTACCCTGGAAGAGGCGCTGAGCGGGGTGACGGAGGACGGCATTAGCCTGCGCGAAGCGATCCTCGACGGCATCGAGCGCGCCAATGCCAATATCCTGGCTTTGGGCACGGGCTGTGCCACGACCTTGGCGGTGGTGGAACTGCAGGAGCGAATGATGCGCTCTTATCACGTGGGGGATTCGCTCATTATGCTGGTAGGGCAGCGCGGCAAGCTCAAGTTTCAAAGCGTGTCCCATTCGCCGGTGGGCTATGCGGTGGAGGCCGGCTTGTTGGACGAGGCCGAGGCGGTCCATCACGAAGAGCGCAACGTGGTTTCCAATGTCATCGGTACGCCGGAGATGCGCATCGATGTCGGGCCCGCCATCGAGCTGGCGGCCCGCGATACCTTGCTGGTGGCCAGCGACGGTTTGCCGGACAATCTCTATGTGGATGAGATTGCGGCGCGGGTGAAGGCAGGTCCGCTGCAAGCGGTGGCGGAAACGCTCGTTCACGATTGCCGTGAGCGTATGGAGAGGCCGCTGCAGGATCGCCCCAGCCATCCCGATGATCTGAGCGTCATCCTCTATCGCCCGATTTGAAGCGACGCCGCTGTGCGTCCCGAGCGATTCTAAGTCGCGAGCTTGTACCCTGTGGCCAACAGGTATTGATGGGGCACCACCAGTCGGTCGTCCTGGATGCAGCTCGCGGATAAATGCCGTATTTCTTCCCTGACTGCCGTGCGTTCCTCTTCCATCAGGGCATCATATTGCACCTTAAGAATGTCCGAGGTCTCGACCAGTTCCCAATAATCGTCGAACGAAGGGAATTCATATTGGAAGGTATGGGTGTCGATGCGATAGTCACTGAATCCTGCTTCTTGCAGCAAGGCATCGAGCACGCCGGGGAGGCCCAGGGAAGTGACCTTGGTCAACGGCGGGTGCTTGTCCTCGGGCAGGCGATCCTTCAAGGCGGCATAAGCCCAGTATAGGGTGGTCATGGTCTCAGGGCCGCCCCACACCGCCAGTGCGAAGCGGCCGCCGGGTTTAAGGGCGCGATACATTTCATGCAGCCCTTTGGCGGGATCTTCGAACAACATCACCCCGAAACGGCACAGCACGCGGTCGAAGCTGTTGTCCGCGAAGCTCAACTGTTCCGCGGCCATACACTGAAATGAGATATTGGCGAGCCGTTCCTTGGAAACCTTGGTTTGCGCCACCTTGACCATGCCGGCTGCGGCATCGATACCGGTGATGGTGACGGCTCCGGAAAAGCGCCGCGCCAGGCTGAGCGCCGGTTCGCCGGTGCCGGAGGCGAGGTCTAGGATCGCGTCGCCGGATCGCGCCTCCAAGGCCGTCAACAATGCCTCACCCACCGGGGCAAGATGCGGTAGCCAAAGATCGAACTTTTCCGCGATCTTGTCCCAGTCCGGTTGATTGTTGTTTGCGGTCATTTCCTGTTCCTCGGTTGCGATATGGGGTTGTCGGCGGCGGGCTATGTTTTTAGAGAGCCGCTCGTCAAGCAGGCCGGGTGGTGCGCGCTGCTCAGACTCCACTTAAAGGCAGTAAACCCGCGCAAGATTATAGTTGAAAACTATGTCGACAGGATGAACGGCCATGCCGCATATTTTGGGTATACGTTGCCGCGCGCCGTGCCAAGAATACATCCGTTACTGTATGCACATAGCAGTATCGGGCGGGGTTTTCCCGTATCGCCCGCTGTTGCCCTTGCCCCAGGATTGCTTCACGGCGTACGGGGCCATCCCAGAGGCTGTCCTTCGGCGGCCACCGAGTCCGCACTCTGTTATCAAATTGTCATCATTTACGTCTAACTTCTATGGTCGATGTTTTTCTGCCCATCAAAAAAGCGTTTCGCCAGGACCTCCGCTAAAGAAAGCCGGCGGGAATCCGACTTACCCAGTAGACCAAGCAACCTCGTTGATGAGGGGTTCTTCCTTAAAAATGACCTGGGAGATGCTGCCATGTTAAGTTATATCCTCGGTATGGCGTTTCGGTTTGAGCGGGAACATGGACTTTCTCCCAATTTGCTTTATCTCAATCAGGAACATATGCGGCGTTTATGTGCTGAGTTGGGGGTGTCGGCGGAACGGAAATTGTCCGAACGCCTGGGATTGGCGGTGATGGTCTATCCGGATATCGCCCATCCCCAGGTCGCCCTACTCCAGCAGTCCCGCCACGCAGCGGCGGGTCATTAAGCCGTCAATTCACCAAGGATTCCTTGGGAACCATCGCCGTCGTGGCAGGCCCTGGTACTGGGTTGAACAGGGAATCGCCACTCTCGCACTTGATTTTTAATAAATTAATGTCAGATTAGGCAGGATAAGCGCGTGGCGCCGGCCACGGCAGGGTCCGGCGGGGCGCCCGGGCCGGGTTCGTTTCTTGAGGAGAAGGCTGATGAAAGTTTTGGTGATCGGTGGTACAGGGTCGGTGGGCAGCGAGGTCATTACCGCCTTGCGCCTCGCCGGCGTCAAGGTGCGCTGCATGAGCCGTTATGCCAACAAGTTGAAGTCTCTGCCCGAAGGAGTGGAGGGCTGCGTAGGGGACCTGGAAAAGCCGGCCACCTTGGCCACGGTCTTTAATGGGGTCGACGGTGTGTTCTTGATTACCGCCTTGAGCCGCAACGAAACCCTGCAAGGGCTGGCCGCGGTGACGGCGGCGAAGATGGCGGGCGTGAATAAGCTGGTTTATCTCTCTGTGCCCATGCCGCCGGGCTCGGACCATATCCCGCATTATCTCAGCAAGATCCCCATAGAGCGCACCATCCGAGAGTCCGGCATGAATTACACTATCTTGCGGCCGAATAATTTTTTTCAAAACGACTATCTATGGTGTCGTGCCGCGGTGATGTCTTACGGTGTCTATCCGCAACCCATCGGCTCAGTGGGCTTGAGCCGCGTCGACAGCCGCGACGTGGCGGAAGCCGCCCTGAATGCCTTCATCCAGCCGGGACATGACGGCAAGGAATATCCCTTGCACGGCCCGGATGTCATCACCGGCGAGCTTGTCGCCGAGACCTTCAGTAAGTATCTGGGGCGCGAGATCCGTTATGGCGGCAATGACCTGGAGGCCTGGGCCAAACAGGCGCAGCACATGATGCCTGAGTGGATGGTGAAGGACTTGCGCCTCATGTACGAATACTTTCAACAGCATGGTTTGATTGCTACCCCGGAGGATTTCGCTCAGCAGTTCAAGGTGCTGGGGCGCGATCCGCGGAGGTTCGACGACTTCATTGCGGAGATCGTGCCCATTTGGCAACGGGAAATTTCCGGCAATCCGCCTGTTCATTGATAACGCGCCATGGGGTGTCCGCCAGCCCATCCAGACCATACTCAAGTCCTACCGTAGCGTGCCGTAATATTGATTGAGGCACTCGTATGTGGTTCCCAGCAGTGGAATGGGAGCGAGTTAAGGAATACTTGCGGGAGGACCCGGCCATGATGAGCTTATTGATGGAAGCAGTCGTTATATCGTTCACGCTTGGTGGAATTGTTGGTGCGGTGGTTACCATGCACTTAGTGCAGGCCAAGAAGGAAACCGCCAAGCTTTCAGAACAGGTCAGCAAAGAAGCGCTCGAACCTTAATCGGTTCTTGCGGCATGACCTCGGGACAAGACGTTACGCGCAAGCGCGGGCGTAGATGCCTTGTCGGAGTGGAATATGATTATTGTCGACCCTTGCTGAGGGTGACGGTGGAGTCCGGCGACGGCCGGATTTCGCTTTTCTGGATTTGAATTTCCCTGCATTACTTGAGTGTCGTCACCTGAATCGCCACGGCGGCCCGGTCTTGGGCCGCACTACCGATCACCGCCAAGCCTTTCTGTCGTCCAAGCCCCCCTCTCGCGCCTGAGCAGGCGTTGCCGCTTGCAGGCAGCTTTTTATCGCCGGTGCCCTGGGGCGTGGTTCATGAGCGTACGCTTCGCCGACGACCGCAACGGCCGCGCTTTTTGTTATCCTATCGCTCCCATTGCCTCCGTCTTTACTATTACCAGTATGAGGGTATAAACCATGTCCAATCCCTTGTTGAGCATGACCGGCCTACCGCCGTTTACCGCGATCCTGCCTCAGCACATAGAGCCCGCCATCGACCAAATCCTAGCCGACAACCGCACCGCCATCGCCCATTTGTTGGACGCCGGACAGGGCTATACATGGGCCAACTTGGTGGACCCCCTGGAGGAGTTGTCGGATCGCTTGCGTCGGGCCTGGTCTCCGGTGGGGCACCTCAACGCGGTGGTCAACAGTCCGGAGCTGCGTGCCGCCTACAACGCCTGTCTGCCCAAGCTCAGTGATTACGCCACCGAGTTGGGGCAAAACGAACGCCTCTATCAGGCCTATCAGACCATCCGCGACGGCGGGGAATGGCCGCGGCTCGATACCGCCCAGAAAAAGATCGTCGACAATGCCCTGCGCGATTTCCGTTTGTCGGGTGTGGCACTGCCCCCCGCCGAAAAGACCCGCTTCAAGGAAATCATGCAGGAGTTATCCAACCTCAACGCCAAGTTCGAGGAAAATCTGCTGGACGCCACCAACGCCTGGCATAAGCAGATCACCGATGTGAACGAGTTGGCCGGCCTGCCGCCCACCGCCCTGGGCCTGATGGCGCAGACCGCCAAGCAGCGCGAGCTGGACGGTTGGGTGGTGACCCTGGAATTCCCCTCATATATCCCGGTCATCACCTACGCCGACAACCGCGACCTGCGCCGTGAGATGTACGAGGCCTATGTCACCCGCGCCTCCGACGCCGGACCCCATGCCGGGCAGTGGGATAATACCCCGGTGATGGAAAGGATCCTGGCCCTGCGTCACGAGGCGGCGCGTCTGCTGGGCTTCAACAACTATGCGGAATATTCCATCGCCCCCAAGATGGCGAATTCCACGGAACAGGTACTGACGTTTTTGACCGATCTGGCGCAGCGCTCACTGGTGATGGCGCGCAACGAATTGGCGGAGGTGCGCGCATTCGCCCGTGAGCAGCACG
>CAZOTG010000116.1:0-6531 GCA_964582585.1 uncultured Chromatiaceae bacterium
TCCGCAAAGTGGCGGTACAACTGAAAATGGGCATGGGCGGTATAGTCGACCAGCGACTGGCAAAACTGCTGTAGCAGGGAGGGTATGGCGGAATCCTTGAGAAAGGGCCGCTTCGCCGCCAGTTGGCTGTACAAGGCCAGCATCTCGTTGCGGGCCTCCACGATTTTGTTGACCTGGTTCGCCGAGCGGACGCGCCGCTCAACCGTGACCGGTTGTTGTTCTAGCATGCCTATTCCTCCACCGCGCTGAATGCTTTGTCTATTCTAGCAAGAACTTTTCCCTGTCAGCACCCATTTTTCACTCCCCCGGCCCGGCATGGCATTCATCCCGCCCAGCTTAATGCCAGGATTGCACCCAGCTCCACAACAACCGTATACCGATAAGCGCCAAGATCACGGCAAAAACCCGTGTCAGCAGCGAGGTCGAAATGCGGTGCGTCAATCTGACGCCCAGGGGGGCCGCCGCAATGCTCGCCGCACCGATCCACAGCGCCGCCGGCCAATAAATGCCGGCGGGCGGCGCGGCAGCCGTTGGCCCGCCCAGCGTTTCCACCAGGGTGAAGCCCAGGCTTGCTCCCAGGGCGATGGGGAACCCGCATGCCGAAGACGTCGCGATCGCCCGTTGCATCAGCACATTGCCCCAGCGCAGGAAAGGGACGCTCAGCGTGCCGCCGCCCACCCCCACCATGGCCGATACCATGCCGATAAAGGCGCCGGCCGCCGCCAAGCCGGGGGCGGCGGGCAACCGACCCCGCGGCGTCGCCTGGAGGCCAAAACCCATCTGCACGGCCACCAACAACGCGAACGCGCCGAAAACTCCCCGCAGCGCCTCGCCCGATATGCCCATGGTCAGCATGGCGCCGGCCAAGGCGCCGCCCAACAGGCCCGGCGCCATCCTGCCCACCACGAGCCATTCCACGGCGCCGTGGCGGTGGTGGGCATAGGCGGCGATCAGCGAGGTAATGATCACGGTAGCCAGCGAGGTGGCGACGGCGGTGTGGACGATCCCCGCCGCCGGCAGGCCTTGATAGGGAAAGATCAGCAACAGGGCGGGTACCACCACCAAGCCCCCGCCGATCCCGAGCAACCCGGCGAGAAAACCGCTGCACAGCCCCACTAATGGATAGACGAGAAAGAAAAAGCTCACCGCCGGCCTGTGTCCCGGTGGCACATGTCACCCCGTAATGGGATGCCGGCAAATCCCACCACGCTTATATTTATGATAGTCATAACCACCCGGCCCGGCGTTTCTGTCCGGGCAACTATGTTACGTACACCCCTCGCCCTTGGCGAGGGCGATTATTCCACCTTGACCGAATGGCGCTGAGACGGCGCGGTCTTGGGCAGTTTCAGTTCGAGCACGCCATCCTTAAAGGTGGCCTTGGCCTTGGCGCTGTCCACCTCCGCCGGAAGGCCGATGGAACGGGAGTACTCGCCGCGCGTCATTTCCCGGCGAAAATATTGCCCTTCTTCTTTTTCCTCTTCATGCTTGCTGGTACCGCGGATGGTCACCATATTGTCGCTGACCGAAACATCGAGGTTTTCCTTCTTCACACCCGGCACCTCGGCGCGCACCAGGATATGATCCGCGCGGTCGATGACATCCACGGCGGGCAACTTCGCTCCAAAGCGGGGAGACCATTCCGGCCACGGCCCGCGTCCATAACGCAACAGGCTGGGTGGAAAGGTATTCTCGAAGAATCTCTCCATTTCCTCCCAGGGACTGAGTGCCGCGGCCGCGCTACGGCGTTGAATTTCTTGAGCGGATTTGCGTGCTTCAGACGATTTATTCTGTGTTTTCATGGCGTACACCTCCAGGATTGAGTCGCGTCATCCATGGGCATATTATTTAGCCAGAGATGTGGGCAGTGCAATAGCTTCCGACGGCCGGCTGCTAGAGCTTAGGTCATAGTTTGAGAAGCATGACATGCTTATCCGGACTTGCCGCAAAGAGGATGTGCCATGATCGAAAAGGATGGTCAGCCGCCCGTCATCGGCGATTGGTATAAAAACACCTTAGGCCAGTCTTTTGAGATCGTCGCCATAGACGACACCGACGGCACCATCGAAGTACAGTTTTACGACGGCGAGCTTACGGAATTTGATATGGAGACATTTGAAATGCAGGACCTCGTTCCCGTCGCCCCGCCCGAAGACTGGTCCGCACCTTTCGATGAGGTGGAGAAAGAAGATCTTGGTTACAGTGACATCGTCCGCCGCCCGGAAGATTGGTCCGGGCCGCTCGATGATCTGGAGAAACTGGAACGCTGAAGTGCGTGACGCTACATGCCTGATGTTGGAAGTACCGAAAATGCCTCTAAATCGTATTGCTCCCATTGGTACCCCACGGCGCCCGTCCCCACTTAAAGAAATTTTCCTTATAGCCGAAATATGGGATAGCAGGACGGTTTTAAGTTGGTGGCATTTTTACTTCGACAGGGACATGTCAGCCCCGTATTTATGACAGGTGATGATCGTCACCCGGGAGGGTTTGATATGAATAGCGACGAATTCCGCGAGACACTCGAAGGGCTCGGCAACAGCGAACTCATCCGTTACATTCAGAAGTACGTCTGCCTGTCCCTGGCTGACGTCAGCAATCCCGCCGCGCTGTCCCACACCCTGCTCGACCTGGTCTATGCCGAATGCACGCGGCGCGGCAAGGAACGCCTCTACGATAAGGTCTATGAATCCGTATGCCGTCAGCCCAAGGTATGCGAGGTATCGCACGCCGCCTGATTCCATCGCCCGGCGAAGGGATGCCGCGGCGCTTCACTCTTATTTTTTGTTGACCGTGCTGAAGTGTTTATTCCACCAGTCGGCGGCGGCCTGATTGGCGGCGCCCACCTGGTCGGGCGTCATGTGTGCGCTGATGCGCGTTCTGGGATCGTCGTCCGCCAGGGGTTCACCCTCGCTGTCTATCCATACGCTGGCGATGGCATACCAGGTGTAGGCCTGCACATAATCCTGCGGTACGCCTTGTCCGGTCTCGTACAGATAAGCCAGCTTGCGTTGCGCGATCTCATGTTGCCGTTCGGCGGCCTTTCGGTACCACTCGGCGGCAAGCTTGTAATCCTGGGGCACCCCCTGCCCTTCCTCGTAGATCAAACCGATATTGGTTTGGGCGTACACATCGCCCTGATCCGCCGCCTTGCGAAACCACTTCAAGGCCTGGCTGTCGCTTTGGGTGACGCCCTGGCCCTTCTTGTAAAGCATCGCCAGATTGGTCTGGGCGCTGGCCATCCCCTGCTGTGCCGCCGCCTCAAACCACTTGGCGGCCTCCACAGTATCCTTCTCTATGCCTAGACCGTCGCGATAGATGTATCCCAAAACAGTTTGGGCATCCGCACGGCCCTTGGCCGCCGCCTTGAGCAGCCAACCGCGCGCCGTCACATAGTCCCTTTCCACGCCCTTGCCCAAGGCATAGGCCGTTCCCACCTCGGCCTGGGCGTCGACGTCACCGCCATTGGCGCGCTCTTCCAGTTGTGCAAACGGGTCCAGTGGGCCGCTCACGGATACCGTCGGCAATATCAAAGCCCCGCACGACAAGAGGCAAAAAACGCCCGCCACCAGCCTGCGCTGTATATTCGCCTTCACTACAAACTCCTTAGGCTATAGGTGATTGCTGAGGTAATTGCTATGATCAAAATTCAGGGCCTGTAACCATCGATCTAGTCGTCACCGCGTCCCGGCCGGTCTTCAGGCCATTCGCTCAGGCCTTCCTTCCAGTCCTCCTCGGACATGTCGGTCTCTGAATAGCCGGTGTCATCGCTCTCGAAATCATCGATGGGCCCCGCCCATTCTTCAGGCGATTCAATCAGCTCCAAATCCATTCTATACCACTCGTTGAGTTCCAGCGCTTCAACATCGCCGTCGAAATGCTGGATCTCCACCACGCCGCCGGCGTCGTCGTAGGCAACCACCTGGAACTCATAACCCTTGTCGAGATGCCTATACCAATTGCCCAATATGGGATCGACATTCGCCTTCATGAACTGCCTCCTCCTTCTTTCAAGCTTGGATCCGCTGTTCCCGATGACGCCGACGGCGCCTTCCCCCGCGCAGGCATCGGCATAGTTTGAATGGCTACAGGCTTGTCTCGCAAGATGGTTGGGATAGTGTTAACAGGCCCTAGGGGACCTGTATTATCCTAGTCATTTGCCTTTCGCTCAAGCGTGAAATCGGGAAGGGAGTATCGGTGGTGAGGCCGTTATCAATCCTGGGCTTAGTGTCCGCCATAGGGCTGCTGCCGTGGCCGGCAGCGGGCGAGACGGTGATCCATCACCAGCTGCAAGTGAGCTTGACGCCGCAGGCCGGGCAGATACTGGTCCACGATACCATTACCATGCCAGGGCCGCAGACGCCGTTACGCTTCAGCCTGTACCCCGGTCTCACCCCTACCAGCCCCGATCCCGGCGTGCGGATCGAGGCGGACCCGAAAGCCGCCGCGGACGGCGCGGTCTATCGCGTCACCCTGCCCCCGGGAAGCCGCCGCTTCACCGTGAACTATCAAGGCAAGTTGACCCACCCCCTCGAGACCTCCGTCGCCGGCATCGGACGTGACCAGCAGGCCACCCTGGGGTTCATCTCTGCCGACGGGGTGTATCTGGATGCCAACAGCCAATGGTATCCCCGCTTCGGCGATGAACTGGTGAGCTTCACCCTGACGGCGGCAACGCCGCCCGGCTGGCAAACCATCAGCCAGGGCAAGAATACCGCCAAGTCTCAAGAGTCACCGGTGTGGGAAGAGACCCACCCCCAGGAAGAAATCTATCTCCTCGCCGCCCCATATCATGAGTATCACCGGGCGGCGGATGGCATCGATACCGCGGTGTTGCTGCGCAGCGCCGATCCCGCCCTGGCGAAGCAATACCTGTCGGCCATCGCCGAATATGTGGCGATGTACAGCCGCCTGCTGGGCCCCTACCCCTACGGCAAATTCGACGTGGTGGAAAACAGCTGGGAATCGGGCTACGGCATGCCCTCCTTTACCCTGCTCGGCCCGCAGGTGATGCGCCTGCCCTTCATCCTGCACAGCTCCCTGCCCCATGAAATACTCCATAATTGGTGGGGCAACGGTGTCTACGTCGACTATAGCCAAGGCAATTGGTCGGAGGGCCTCACCGCCTACCTGGCCGATCATCTGTTGCGGGAACAGGCGGGACAAGGCGCCGCCTATCGCCGCAACGCCCTGCTACGTTACGCAAACTATGTGTCTGAAGGTAATGATTTCCCTTTAAAAGACTTTTTAGGCCGTCACGGCGAGGCCAGCCAGGCGGTGGGCTATGACAAGGCGCTGATGCTGTTTCACATGCTGCGCCTGCAACTGGGCGACCGGGGCTTTATCACCGCGCTGCGCAATTTCTACCAGGCGCAACGCTTTCATCGTGCCGGCTGGGCCGACCTGCGCCACGCCTTCGAAGCGGTCGCCCACCATTCCCTGCAAGCCGAATTCCAACAATGGCTGACACGCCGCGGCGCACCGGCCTTACAGTTGAGCGAAGCACATACCCGGCGCGAGGGCGACCACTACCTGCTCAGCGCCGAGATTGCCCAGACACAGCCCGGCCCGGTCTACCGCCTCTCCGTCCCCGTGGCTGTGCAACTGCAAGGCCAGGACCAGGCCTGGCAAACCACCATCGACCTGTCACAAAAGCAACAGACGATCCAGCTAACGCTACCGGCGCGTCCCTGGCGTCTGCAGCTGGACCCGGAGTTCGACGTGTTCCGCCGTCTCGATCCCGGCGAACTGCCGCCCACCCTCAGCGAGGCCTTTGGCGCCGACAGGCTTTTGATGGTGCTGCCTTCCGCGGCACCGGCACCGCAACGCGCCGCCTATCAGGGTCTGGTGCAGACCTGGGCCGAGGGCGGTGGGATAGAAGTGCGTTGGGACAAGGATCTGACGCAGCTCCCGGCGGATCGCGCGGTGTGGTTGCTGGGGTGGGAAAACCGTTTCCGCGATCAGGTCGCGGCGGGTGTGGGTGCGCAACTAAACCTCAGCGCCGACACCGTTCAACTCGGCGGACAAACCCTGCACAGGGAGAACCAGGCGGTGGTACTCAGTGCGCGCCAAAACGGCGCGATGCTGGTGTGGCTGGGCTGCGACAACCCCGCCGCCGTTGCGGGCCTGGCGCGCAAGCTGCCTCATTACGGCAGCTACAGTTACCTGGCCTTCGAAGGCGACGCGCCAACCAATATCCTCAAAGGTCAATGGCGGGTGCTCGATTCGCCGTTGAACGTCGTGGTGCGGCAAGCCGACCACGCCACGGCGCCGCCGGCGAACATGCAGCTCCGCCCCCGCCCCGCCTTGACCGATGCGGTGAACGCGCAGCGGCCGTGACAGAAAATCATTCGCTGCCGCTGCGCACCCGCGGCGTGACGCGGCACAGCAGTTCATAGGGGATGGTGCCGGCATGGCGGGCGATCTCCTCCACCGGCAAGTCCGGCCCCCACAGACACACCGGGTCACCGATACGCGCCTGGGGCTGACTGCGCAGGTCGACGCACACCATGTCCATGGACACCCGCCCGA
>CAZOTG010000117.1:0-6406 GCA_964582585.1 uncultured Chromatiaceae bacterium
AGATTCTGGTAAAAGAATATCTCAGCTAGAGGTGTTTCCGCCGGGGAATACGGCTGGTATTAACGGATGTATCAATGACTTAGGGGGCAAGGACTTGCTCATTCTCCATGCCTTAAAGGCAGTTAAAGAAAATCTCCGTAATTCCGATAGCTATGTTCGACGCGCTTCTCACGGGACAGGGTGGGCGGCGCCATGGAATTGCGAAGGGCCGGGATGTCGAAGGGTAGACGGGTGACACTGAGAAAAGGAAGACAATTAAAGATGCGCAGACTGGCTCTGGTGATGGCCGTGGCGTTGGCATCCGGTCGTACCTACGCATTGGGTCTGGGCGATATCGAACTGCATTCCGCCCTCAACGAACCCCTCGATGCCGAAATCCCCTTGGTGGCGGAGAAGTCCGGAGAATTGGATAATGCGGTGGTGCGCCTTGCCCCTGACGAAGAGTTCACGCGGGCAGGTATCGAGCGGCCGCCTGTCTTGTCGGACATCAAGTTCACTATCGTCCGGGAGAAGGGCGCTACGCCACTGGTAAAAATCACCTCCACCCAACCGATCCGCGAACCCTTTCTCGATTTTGTCGTGCAACTGCGCTGGCAGTCCGGCCGTCTCTTGCGCGAATACACCGTACTGCTGGACCCGCCGGTGTTCGGCGAGGAACAGGCGGCCCCGGTCGCTGCGCCGTTAACGGCGGCGGCGCCCGTTCCGACGCCGGCTCCTCCTCAACCGTTGTCTCAGCCTGAACCCACTGTTGCCGCGCCTCCCTCTGAGCCGATGGCGCATGCAGCGGCTGCTCCGTCGGCACGACCCGCTCCCGCAATGGGGCCGGTATCCAGCGAGGCTGCCAAATCCACGGCGGCAGGTGAACATACTTATGGTCCGACGAAGCGCACTGATACGCTGTGGAATATCGCCAGCAATGTAAAACCGGACGATTCGATCAGCGTCTATCAAATGATGCTGGCTCTGGTGAAGGAAAATCCAGAGGCTTTTTATAACAACAACGTGAATAGCCTGAAGGCAGGTTATGTGCTGCGCGTGCCTGACAAGTCGGTGGCGGCGGCCATAGATCAGAAGGAAGCCGTCCGTGAAGCGGCCCGGCAGTATGAGCAATGGCAGCGGGCCAAGCATGGCGGTGGCAGCGCGACGGAGAGCGAGACGGCCGCCTCGCAAACCGGAGCCGGGAAGGCGCGAGTGACTGCCGCCCCGTCGCAAGAAAAGGATACGGCACGGCTGCGCTTGGTGGCGCCGGGCGGCAGCGCCGGCCAAACCGCAGCAGCAGGTGGGGTGCAGACGGAGCTTGATAAGCTGCGCAGCGACCTTTCCATCGCCTTGGAGACCTCCGATACCGCCAAGCGCGAGAACGAGGAATTGCGCTCGCGGGTGGCGGCATTGGAGGAACAGATCCGGTTACTGACGCTTAAAGATCAAGCGCTGAGCGACATGCAAAAAAGCTCGGGTCCGGAAGTGTCGCCAGCGGCCCAGACACCCGCCCCGGCGGCGGAAACGCCGCCCGCCGCCGCCAAACCGGCCCCCCCCAAACCCGTTCCGGTGAAGCCCGCGCCTGAGGCGAAAGAGGAGCCCCTCGATCTGTTCGCCAGTCCCGCCCTGGTGGGCGCCATGGCAGGCGCGGCTTTATTGTTGTTGTCGGTGATCTGGCTCATCGTGCGTCGTCGCCGCGGCAGCAGTGCGGAAGAGGACGAGCAGCAACTGGAGCCCATGGACGATGAGATGGGGGCACCGGCCGTCAATATTCAGATCGCCGATGAGGATCAATTTGAAGCCCACGCCATGGAAGATGAGGTGACTGATCCTCAAATGAGCCAGGTTGCCGAGGAAGTGGCGCATGATGCGGAACAGCATATCGCTCAGGCAACCAGCGATCTGGATGTCATGCAGAGCAGCGAGGGGGATATCGACCCCATCGTTGAGGCGGACGTGTATCTGGCCTATCGCCGATATCAGCAGGCCGAGGCCTTGGTACAGAGCGCGCTTGAAAAGCAGCCCGATCGCCAGGACCTGCAGGCCAAGCTGCTGGAGATTTATTACGCCGCCAAGAACGGCGATGCCTTTCAGGCGCTGGCTCAGGCCCTTTATGCGAATTTGGGGAGTAATCCCGAAGATCCCCTGTGGCAGCGGATATTACCCATGGGGCGGGAACTATGTCCTGAGCACGAATTATTCGCGGTTGCCGCCGATGTTCAAGCGACTGGGCAAGCCGCCTCTGCGGGAGAAGGCTTATTGGATGAGCCGGCCGAGCCTGCGGCGGAAATGGGTCAGGGTGTCGCGGGAGAGAGCGGAGAAGAATCCTTCGATCTCAATCTCGCTGCGGGAGAAGCGGACGCTCCTCAGGAAGAAAAGATGGATTTCGACTTGAACCTGGGCGGAGAGACCGCCATCCCGGAACAGTCCCAAGAGTCGAGTGAATCCTTAAGCTCATCCCTGGACTTCGAGGGGCTGGCGACGGAGAGTGAGCAAAAGGAAGCGGCCGCTGAGGGAGAGGCGCCGCAAGAGAAGGCCCAAAATCCCTGGGAGATCGAATCCGCCATGTCCGATTTCGGCAATATTGATTTCGGATTGGACGATTCCGATTTGTTGGCGGGAACCGATGTGGTCGGAACCAAGCTGGACCTGGCCCGGGCTTATATCGATATGGGCGATAATGAAAGTGCCCGCGATATCCTCAAGGAAGTGGTCGAAGAAGGCAATGAACAACAAAAACAAGAAGCCTCGGCCCTGATTGAGAAGACCGCCTAGCTCGTCTATCGAATCACCGCTGTGGGTGCTACCATTGCGCGATGCGTGAAATTCACCCTGTTATCTCTCTTGTCAGCTTCGTGGTGCTGACGGCGTTCGTGGCGCTGGGTGGCCTGGCCAATATCCTTATTGGCGCCTTGCTCTTGGGTTTCCTCTATATCAAGCTCGACCATCAGGCCTGGCCGGCGGCTTGGCGCTTGCTGCGCCGCATGCGCTGGCTCTTTCTGTCCATCGCGGTGATTTATCTTTGGCTCACGCCGGGGGTGCCCTTGATCCCCGTACCGGTGGCCTTCGCTCCGTGGCTGCCCACCGTTGACGGTTTGTGGCAGGGTGGTTTGCGCATAGCGGCACTGGTAGTGATAGTGTCCGCGGCCAGTCTGTTGTTGCATGTCACCCCACGGGAGCAGATCCTCGCCGCGCTGTGCTGGCTGTTGATGCCACTGGGCGCGGTGGGGATTCCTCACGAACGTTTTGCGGTGCGGGCAGCCTTGACCCTGGGGGCGGTGGCCGAGGTGCAGGGACAGGTGCGCGGCGCATTGGCGGCCGTCCCGGCGAAGGCTAGGCCCCTGGCGCGGATAGCCGGTGTGACTGCGGCGATTTTCGCGGGGGTGATGCAGGAGGCGGAGGCCTCACCTTGCACGGCCATCACCCTGCCCGCGCAATCTTCGCCGTCATTGCCGCAATGGGGAATACCGCTGTTGTTGTTTGCCGTAATGGCGGCGACCCGACAGCTCGGTTGGTAAGCGCGTTACTCTGAGGCGGGCAGGAACACCACCCCGGCCAGGGGCGGCAGGGTAATACTGATGGAATAGGGTCTGCCCATCCAGGGGATCGCCTCCGCCAGGACCGTCCCGGCATTGCCCAGATTGCTGCCGGCGTAATAGTCCGAGTCGGAGTTGTGGACTTCCCGATACAGGCCCGGATCCGGCACGCCCAGCCGATAACTGTAGCGTGGTATGGGCGTGAAGTTCAGAGCGATCACCGCGATTTGGTCGCCGCTGCGTCGCAGGTAGCTCAATATGGATTGCGGGGCGTCGTGGCAATCGATCCATTCGAAGCCTTGCGGTTCGAATTCATAGCCATACAAGGCCGCCGAGTCCTGGTACAGGCGGTTCAAGTCGCCGATCAGGCGATGTACACCTTGATGGAAGGGGTACTGCAAGACGTACCAGTCGAGTTGTGCCGCGGAGTTCCATTCATTGCCCTGACCGAATTCGCAGCCCATGAACAACAGCTTCTTGCCCGGATAGGTGAACATGTAGGTATAGAGCAGGCGCAGGTTTGCGAAGCGCTGCCACTCGTCGCCGGGCATGCGGTACAGCAAGGAACGCTTGCCGTGCACCACTTCATCATGGGAGAAGGGCAGCACGAAGTTTTCCGTGAAGCTGTACAACATGCCGAAGGTGAGCTTGTCGTAATGGTAATGGCGGTGAATGGGGTCCTTGCCCATGTACTCCAGCGTGTCGTGCATCCAGCCCATGTTCCACTTCATGCTGAAGCCCAGGCCGCCCAGCCAGACGGGGCGGGACACCATGGGCCAGGCGGTGGATTCTTCCGCCATCACCACCGTGCCGGGGAACTGGCTGTGGGTGGCCTCGTTGAGCTGGCGCAGAAAGGCGATGGCCTCGAGATTTTCGTTGCCGCCATAGATATTGGGGATCCAGTCCCCGGCCTCGCGGGAGTAATCCAGGTAGAGCATGGAGGCCACGGCGTCCACGCGCAGGCCGTCGATATGGAATTCCTCCAGCCAGAACACCGCGCTGGCCAGCAGGTAATTGCGTACTTCGTTGCGGCCGTAGTTGTAGATCAGGGTGCCCCAGTCGCGGTGTTCACCCAGGCGGGGGTCTTCGTGCTCATAGAGGGCGCTGCCGTCGAAGCGCGCCAGGCCGTGAGGGTCCTTGGGAAAGTGCCCCGGTACCCAGTCCAGGAACACACCCAGGCCGTGTTGGTGGCAGTAGTCGACGAAGAAGCGAAAATCCTCCGCCGTGCCGAAGCGGCTGGTAGCGGCGAAGTTACCGATGGTCTGGTAACCCCAGGAGGCATCAAGGGGATGCTCGGTGATGGGCAATAACTCGATATGGGTGAAGCCCAGGGGTTTGACGTAATCAACCAGGCGCCGCGCCAGTTCGCGGTAATTGAGGAAATCACCGTTTTCGTCCCGTTGCCAGGAACCGAGGTGGACCTCGTAGATGGACACCGGTTGATGTTGCCATTCCGCCTTGCGGCGACCTTCCAGCCAGGCGTCATCGTTCCAGGGATAGGCCTCTTCATTGCGGACGATGGAGGCGGTGCTGGGGCGGAGTTCGAATAACTGACCATAGGGGTCGGCTTTTAGATAGATATGGCCGCTGTCGCGGTTGCGCAGTTCGAATTTATACAGGGTGCCGGGTTGCAGGCCGGGGATGAACAGCTCCCACACGCCGCTGCCGCCGCGCACCCGCATGGGGTGAGTGCGACCGTCCCAGCGGTTGAAGTCGCCCACCACGCTGATCCGGGCGGCATTGGGGGCCCAGGTGGCGAATAGCACGCCGGGGATGCCGTCCACGGTCCAAGGGTGCGCTCCCAGGAATCGATAGGCATGCCAGTGCTTGCCCTCGTTGAAGAGATGAAGATCGAATTCGGGTATCTGCGGCGGGAAACAGTAAGGGTCGTAGGCGGTATGGTCGGCCCCTTCCCGGGTTTGCCAACGCAAGCGGTAGTGGTCGGGGATGACGCCGGGTTTGCCGCGCCATTCGAAGAAGTCGCCGCCGTTCAGGCGCTGCAGAGGCAGATCGCCATCGACGATGGAGGCGGCGCTGGCTCCCGGGAGATAGGCGCGGATGAGTTCGCCCTGCGGGGTGCGGTGTTTGCCGAGCACGGCGAAGGGGTCGTGATGGCGTGCCTCGGTAATCAGGTTCAGTTCAGACGCAGTCATACCGCATTCTTCCCAGTCAGGCCTTCCTTAATCCTAATAATTCACCGTCGAAATTCCAGCATCTATCATATTTTTGCCGGGTAGCGGCGCAATGTCGCCCCTTTCCCTTTGCAAGTAATGTTAACATATTAACAATAGTATGCCTCGCCCAGGGAAGGCGGCGGCATGATCGTGGAATCTGGATGGAGGTGCCGGATTCCGTCAGTACAAGCGTTGGGAGGTGATCCAATGGATCATATGCAAACAGAGCGTTTTGTCAGCCGCCTCACGCAGGATACGCTGGCGTTGATCTTGGCGGGTGGGCGCGGCTCTCGCTTGAAACATCTGACTTTGTGGCGGGCAAAGCCCGCCGTGCCCTTCGGCGGTAAATTTCGCATTATCGACTTTCCGTTGTCCAATTGTCTCAATTCCGGTATTCGTCGCATTGCCGTATTGACGCAATACAAGGCCCACTCCCTCATTCGCCATATTCAACAAGGCTGGGGTTTTCTCCGCGCCGAACTGGGTGAATTCGTGGAGCTGGTGCCGGCACAACAACGCATCAAGACCTCGTGGTATACGGGAACGGCGGACGCGGTCTTCCAGAATCTCGACATCATCCGCAGTCATAAGCCGGAATATGTGCTGATCCTGGCGGGTGATCATATTTACAAGATGGACTACGGTCCCATGCTCGCTTACCATGTGGCCAAGGGGGCGGATCTCACCATCGGCGCCATCGAGGTACCGCTGGAACAG
>CAZOTG010000118.1:0-6349 GCA_964582585.1 uncultured Chromatiaceae bacterium
GCGTGGAACCAATGTGCGTTACGGTTCCGATGGTCATCCGGAAGGCTGAATGGCAGTCTCCCCGTCTTCCTGTACTTGCGATGAGTACACGTCGGCAAATCGTCAGTCGTATGAACCCACATTCCCATCCGGTACGCCATCGAAGAGTAGTAATTTTCGTCGCAGTCCCACCAGCCTGGCAGAGGACTGTAACAGCCGATCTTGTCCCACACAGTACGATTGAAGCAATAGATCGATCCTGCCATCACGTGATGCTTCGGTGATCGTCGTATCACGATGGTAGTCAACGCACGATCCGTCATGGTGATGCCAGCGTATGGCCTACGGCTATGCCCCTCGACAATCACTAGTGGCTGCACGATTGCATCAGTGGCGAGTGCCCTGTCAGCCAGATCGTACAGAATGCCAGGTGGAAACAAGCAATGTGGATCGCTGATGATGATCACGTCTCCGAGTGCACGTTCTCCTCCATAATGTCGAGAACCACTGCAACCAAGACGTTCTGGCGTATCGTACAACCGAACGTGACTTGGAAGATCATTGCAGCAGCCATCCTGGCTCTGATCGTTTACGACAATGATCTCATAGTCACTTCGATCTCTACATGATTGATCGATATCCTCGACCGTCTCCTTCAGCATCGGGCCTGCGTTACACGCTCCCATTATGACTGAAAATTTCACCGTCATGTCCCCTCATAAGTCGTGCGAAACAGACACCTCGTGGCGTCGGCAGAAAGATCGGCTGAACGATCCCATCCGAGGCGAACTTCTCAATTCTTGGACGGATCGGCCGTCGGAAGTGCCAACCGCTATCGTGCCAGCAGATCACCGTGTACTTGGACATGTACGGCCAGTAGTGATCAAAGTCCTGGTGCCTCGCTCGGAAGTCGGTATCAAAAAAGGCAAACTCGATCTTCTGGCCTTCCTCGGGAACCCAGTCCAGCGAAGACCCATGAACCACCTCGACTGGCAGTCCCTTGCACCGTCTCCGCACAGCACGGAAGCGAGAGGTTTGCTTCTCGATGGCAACCAACTTTCCGTGTCCGTTTTCTCGCAGTGCCTCGCCAATAACGACGCTCGTGTCGCCATGATAGGCACCAGTCTCGACAACCAGTTCTGGCTGAAGGGCACGAATGAAGGCACCGATCAGCAGTGCAACTTCATATTCGGTTGCCCCTCCATCCACGCTATGCCAGAGATTTATGTCCTTGCAGTCCGTACTGCGTTGACTCAGCTCGTGACGTCCTTCCAATTCCATATCGATCACTTGTTTATTCCCCTTGTCAACATCGCCAGTGAATCGATCAATCGCACATGTTGTTGTGGCATCATGAATTTCACAATAGCGTCTGGAGTCACGCCAGTATTGCGTTCTAACCACGTTCGCTTCTGTTTCCCATCGGCACAATGTGTGTCATCTACAATGATGACGTCTTGGCATGGCCGTTCCCTCAACGCTGTCAATTCATCCCACAATGGAAAGGGGTGGTCTTTGGCAACTTGGTCCTTATAGTCATGCTTGTCACTGGCAACAAACCAATGCGCATCGAGCAACCACAACGCCGATTCGGTAATCTCGTTCCTTGCCAACCTCGGCACCAACTTGGCGCTATCAAAGTGCCAGCATTCGACGTTGGTACCAGCAAATCGTTCTTTCGCCTTGGCGTACAAGTCATCGGATAGCTCGATCGTGATAACGCGTTCGAACATCTCCATCGCGATGGCAGTCGTGTCACCCAGCAGCGTTCCCGTTTCAACAAAGACCCTGGGCCGTAGCCCCAGTTGCGAACATGCCGATTCAATCTGTTCGCGTTGCGTTCCAGGTATCATATGAGTCACTCCCCTCTTGTAATAACTCCATAGCTAACGACGCCTCCTAGTTCCCCTTTGATCCCTGGGACGATTGTCGATCTTCTGGCCGATCAACAGAATCTCCTGGTTTGGCTTAGGTGCCAATCCCTTCACCTCTGTCTTGATCTTCTGGGCAGGAAACTTCTTCACCATGTCGATCAACGTCTTCTCGTCCGGAAATGCATAGTTATGGGCATAGCGTCCTGACGGTTCCTTCTCTACAGGAACAACAAGCAAGAACCATCCCGATGGCATCAGGACACGGAAGAGTTCCTTGAGTGCTGACTCAGGATCGTAGAGATGCTCCAGCGTATGGATGCAGGTAACCATGTGCCAGTAGTTGTCTGGCTCATTAGGGATGTGGCGAATGTCACCTGTCTCCACGTTACGCTTCAGCACGGTCCTCGCATGTTCGGCCGTCTCGGGAACCAGCTCGATCCCCTTAGATCTCGCACCATACGTCTTCTCAAGCTGTTGTACGACGTATCCTGATCTAGTGCCAAGATCCAGGACACGTAAGCCACGTATCCCTTGATTGCGACATCCTGGCCTGTTTTCGGCAAACCACCTCAATGCACGATCCTGTCTCCTTGAAACTACCTCGTCGGCCGATGGCTTGCTTCGCTTGGCCTGCTGGGCGACGAACGCAGGATCGCTCAGAGGTGGATCCAAGACAGGAACCTCCGGTTCTGGCTGTGGATCAGGTTCCTTAGGTTCCGTCGCAGGGGCCTCTGGTGGTGCCGATATAGGCACTTCGGCCTTGATAGGGAATGGTTTCTTCAGCACCTCTCGATAGAAGTCAGACTCGCTCCTGACGGCTCTGAGGGCGATCTCAGTGCGGAACGCCTTCAAAGTTCTTCGACCAACACCAGGATCCTTGGATTCCCAGCCATGGTTATTCAGGCATGCCCAGTATCCAGGATTGTCCTTGTACTTCCTTTTCAGAACTGGTGCCCACTCCGTCTCGTATGTCTGTGGAAAGTAGCCAGCATGGATCCAATGCCCGTTGAATGACGTATCTAGCATCTTGACGCGATAAGTAAAGTGCTGGCTTCCCTTTGCGTCTTTTGGATGGTAGTCCTGATGGTTGCAGACATGCCGTGGATCCACGTAGATTGGTACGCCAGAGAACCAAGCCATCAAGGACAATGCCTGTTCCGAATATCCCCAGACGCCTGGCATTTCTGGCCAACCACCGAGATGCTCGTAGACCCCTCTCTGCATGCAATAGATGGTTCCCAGCAGAGCTGGCCACTTCGCAGGCTGGCCCCTGCCATACGAGATCTTTAACCCCCTTTCTGAGGGATCAAGAAATCCACCATACCGAACCCTTCGTACCGTTGGCAAACTGGTGGTAGGAGGCAAGCAAATAGCCTGCTTGTCGGCTGCACACGCCACAAGGTCACGCAAAGCATGATCGGGATAGTGGCAGTGGGGATCGCTGAAGAGGAAAATATCACCGCTCGCGTTCCTAACAGCCAGACGCCGCGATGCCGAGACGCCGTGTCTCGTCTCAGTTCGGATAATCAGGACGTCCTTGTCCAGTCCGGTGCAGCAACCGTCAATTGACTGATCATCCACAATGATGATCTCGTGTGGCCAATCCCCTAATGACTCTCGCATTCTCGGGATTGTTTCCCGAACCCAATTCCCCTGATTACAAGCTGCACTGATCACAGTTACCAAAGGTGGCATACCGGTCCCCTTTCTAGGCTGCCCTATGTTCCTGCATCAATCCACGCCAAAACTCTTCATCTGGACGCTTCTTGATAGTCTGGAACGCCTCGTGCTGGTTGACTATGTGTGGCTGATCGAATTCCTTTAGTCCGTCGTCCTTTAGATGCCGACGGAATATCTTTGGTGCCCAGTACTCTCGCCAAGTGCTGTCATCGAAGCATACTCTGGCTACCAAAGCGTGGTTCCTGGCCGTGACACGCCAAGAACACGTATAAGGCATCTTATGCCCTTCCCGGAAGAAATGATAAGCTATCGGGCCACACAAATGCAAGATAGGAACGTCAGCAAAGAACGCCTTTACGCTCAAAGCTGGCTCACTGGCTCCATGAAGCCGTAGTCCATTGATGAGGTGCACTTTGGGCCATACCGTCCTCGGGATCACGTACCCAGGGACAATCATGGTGGAACATCGGCTTACCTGATCGGAAGGTTTTGTACGCTTCCATTGCCCTTCGAATAGTCCGTTCTTCTTTCCTCCCTTCTGAGTCAACTTCGCTCCATGTCCTATCCATCGGCTCGAAGTAGTTCCTGTAACATCTGGCCAGACAATCGACTGCCGTTCAACGGCCAGATCGGCACACTGATCAAGACAACCGTTCGTAAGACGCTGATGTGCGTCCAGAAACGCGAAGCACTCTCCTGTCGCTGCTGCAACTCCGTCGTTTCTGCTAGGTGCGATTCCGATCCGATCACTATGCCGAATCAGTTTCGCCGCTCCCCATTCTAATGCTTGATCGCAGCTTCCATCCGTAGATGCATCATCCACGAGAATTACTTCCGCGTCGTTAGTGTTCGACACAATTGACTCGATAGTCTTCTGGACTTCGTTTCCCTCGTTGAAAGACGTAATGATCACTGAAATCTTCATTACATTATCCCCTGTTCTATATCTTCATTAAGCATTCGACGCCACAGTTGGCGACATTCTCCACTTCTCTCCCACCTGACACCAGTCAAGTGACGTATCTTTCTAGCAGCAAACTCTACCGTAAAGTAATGCAGTGTATTCCACTCTGGTCTGAGAGGAACAATGTCATCCATCCAATTCATGGCAACAAGACTCCAACACGGCTCGTCATCAACAAACGAATCTCGTACTAACATACACGCTAACGCCCATTCCATAATCATGTGGTGGTGTTTAGCAAATACAAACATCCCAGTGTTGACACAATATGTGTCAGAGTCAATACAGTCCAATACCCATGGATTAAGGGATGGTAGTGTATGGCCAATTCTAGCTATTGCGTGTCTTCTGCGAGATGCCTTACTAATCCTGTCATTTACCATAAGGAATCTATTGTCTTCCATGTTCCACAGTGGCGTAAAGGCTAATTTGTACTGAAATAGTTCGTCTATGGGCTGACACACGATCGTATCTGTGTCGAGGTATACAGTTACATCAAATTTGCTCAACATAGCTGATGCTGGCTTTGTAAGCAAAGGCTTGAACGAGTCGTCAACGCCTCCCATTCTATTTGATGACGGATGATTGATTTGTTCCGTTACGACATTGCGATGTCCACACCATCGTTTAACGGCAGCAGCGTCCTCCTCTGGACAGAAGACGGTGATTGGGCCATCATAGAATCGCCTCAGCGTCCATATCGACAGTCGTAGACGTCCTAGATGTCCACTGCCAGACAAATGGTATATGACTCCGTTCATTGTAGAGTCGCATTCTCATGAAGATGAACTGATAGTTACCGTTCCAGTATTACAGCTCGTCTGATCGGGAGTATATGGATCGATTGAAATTGACATTTCACTAAGCCCCAGACAGTCAATGGCCGACCCAAGTTCCTTGTAATACCACACATCTGCTCCGTTATAGCACATATTAGTTGTCATGTGTAGCGTTACTGAAATGTACCACGATGTATAGTAACCGAACGACACGTTTAGTGTAAACAAAGCATAACCGTCGCCATCCGAAAACTCTATGCCATAATGACATGGCTGACTTCCGTTCTGCGGAACATTCCACAGTCCATTTACGTAGGTGCAGTCATCTGTTGAAGACGAACACGCATTATTGCTAAATCCGCTTAATCTAATGTTGACACTGGGTGGTGTTGCACCGTCTACACACGCACCACAATACAATCCAGTGCCATCTGGCGACGCACAAGGAGATATTGATGGGCTACGACTTGGACTTGGACTTGCAGAAGGACTATGGCTAGGAGATGGACTATGGCTTGGACTTCCAGACGGACTAGATATCGGCCCACTCTCACTAGCACTCGGCGATTTGGACGGAGAGGCCGACGGTGAATGGCTTGGACTTGCTGACGGACTGTGACTTGGTGAGGGCGACGCCGAGGGCGAATGCGACGGCGATGGGCTTGCACTTGGACTTTTGCTTGGACTTGCTGACGGGCTATGGCTTGGGCTTGCTGACGGGCTGTGACTTGGACTTGCTGACGGGCTGTGACTTGGTGAGGGCGACGCCGATGGCGAATGCGACGGCGATGGGCTTGCACTTGGACTTGCTGATGGACTGTGACTTGGTGAAGGCGACGCTGAAGGTGAGTGCGACGGAGACGGACTCGCACTTGGGCTATGGCTTGGGCTTGCTGACGGGCTATGGCTTGGGCTTGCTGATGGACTGCGACTTGGACTTGGACTGACAGAAGGACTTTTCGACGGAGACGGACTGACGCTGGGACTGGCACTGGGGCTATGACTTGGGCTCGCTGACGGACTGTGGCTTGGTGAAGGCGACGCCGATGGTGAGTGCGACGGAGACGGACTCG
>CAZOTG010000119.1:0-6283 GCA_964582585.1 uncultured Chromatiaceae bacterium
AGGGGCGCGACACGGGCTTCGCGCTGCGCTCCTTCGCCATCGCCTCCGGTTTCGGCCTGGCCTCGGTGTTGTCCGTGATCGTGCTCGGCGACGAAAGTGGTTATACCCTGGGCGACGTACAGAAGGCCAAGCTCGCCGCCATCGAGGCGGAATGGGAGACGCACACGCCCCCCGCCCCCTTCACCCTGTTCGGTTTCCCAGACCAGCAGCGGGAGACCACCGATGCCGAGGTGCAGATTCCCTGGTTGCTGGGTTTGATCGCCACCCGCTCGGTGGATGAGCCGGTGACCGGCCTCAAGGACATCATCGCCGCCAACGAGCAACGTATCCGCCGCGGCATGCAGGCCTATGGGGCGTTGCAGAAGCTCCAGGCCGGCGACAAGAATCCTGCGATAAAGGCGCAGTTCGAGCGCTACAAGGCCGACCTGGGCTACGGTTTGCTGCTCAAGCCCTATACGGCCAAAGTCGTCGATGCCAGCGATGCGCAGATCAAGCAGGCGGCGCGCCACAGCATCCCGCAAGTCGCCCCCATTTTCTGGACCTTCCGCCTGATGGTGGCCATGGGCTTTCTAATGCTGCTGCTGTTTGCCTTTGCGTTCTATTACGGTATCCGCCGCCGCATCCAGGAGAAACGCTGGCTGCTGCGCCTGGCGCTGTACAGCATCCCGCTGCCGTGGCTGGCGGCGGAGATGGGCTGGTTCGTGGCGGAGTATGGTCGCCAGCCCTGGGCGATCGGCGGCATCCTGCCCACCCGCATGGGTGTTTCCAGCCTGAGCACCGGCGATCTTTGGTTCAGTCTCGGCGGCTTCGTGTTCTTTTATACCCTATTGTTGATCGCGGAACTGTTTCTGATGTTCAAATACGCACGCCTTGGCCCGAGCAGTCTGCACAGCGGTCGCTATCATTTTGAACAGGCCGCGGCGGCGGAAGAGCAGCGATGATATTCGACTACGATACGCTCAAGCTCATCTGGTGGGTGTTGGTGGGTACCCTCTTGATCGGTTTTGCCGTTACCGACGGTTTCGATCTCGGCATCTGCGCCTTGCTGCCCTTCGTGGGGCGCGACGATGAAGAGCGGCGGGTCATCATCAACAGCATCGGCCCGACCTGGGACGGCAATCAGGTGTGGCTGATCACCGCAGGCGGCGCGATATTCGCCGCCTGGCCCGCCGTGTATGCGGCGGCCTTTTCCGGACTCTATATCGCACTGTTGCTGGTGCTGTTCGCCCTGTTTTTCCGCCCTGTGGGTTTCGATTATCGCAGCAAGGTGGCCGACCCGCGCTGGCGCAGCGCGTGGGATTGGGGGTTGTTCGCCGCCGGCTTCGTGCCTTCGCTGGTGTTCGGCGTCGCCTTCGGTAATCTGTTTCGGGGCCTGCCCTTTCACTTCGACGTCAGCATGCGTGCCTATTACCAAGGATCCTTCTTCGCCCTGCTCCATCCCTTCGCCCTGCTGGCCGGGGTGGTGAGCCTCGCCATGCTGGTGATGCACGGCGCCGTGTTTCTGAATCTGCGTACCGACGGCGTGATTCGGCAACGCGCCGAGCGTGCCGCTAAGTCGGCCGCCTTGGTGTTCATCGTCGCCTTCGCGTTGGCGGGTGTTTGGGTCTCTACCATGGAGGGTTTTCGCTTGGCGACGTTGCCCGCCGTGGATGTCGCGTCGACCATCCTGGACAAGAGCGTGACCATGGTCCCGGGCGGATGGCTGGACAACTATGGCCGCTATCCTGCCATGACCGCGGCGCCGGTGATTGCCTTGGTGGGCGCGGTGTTGGTCGTTTATCTGATCGGCAGGCGGCCGGGTGCCGCGTTCCTATGCAGTGCCACGGCCTTGGGCGGCGTTATCCTGACCGCGGGTTTCAGTCTATTTCCGTTCCTGATGCCGTCATCCGCCGATCCTGTAAGCAGTCTCACCCTGTGGGATGCTACCTCCAGCCACCTGACCTTGAGCTGGATGTTCTGGGCGGCCGTGGTGTTTCTACCCATCGTGATTTCCTATACGGTTTGGGTATATCGGGTGATGAAAGGTCGGGTGTCGCTGGATCACGTGCGGCAGCAAAGTGATTCCTTGTATTGACGCGCTGGGAGACGAGCCATGTGGTACTTTAGCTGGATATTGGGCGTGGGCGTAGCGATTGCCTTCGGCGTCATTAACGCGCTGTGGTTGGAGGCGTACTATTCCGCCGATCAGCAACGCAACGACTGAGTGACTAGCAGGACGATGAAGCGGCGCCGGCAAAGACCGGCATCGTATTCGCCTTGGTGAAATAGCCGGGTCAGCCGACGGCGCGTTTGTTGGCGCGCAGTGAATCGGCCTTGGCGGTGATGGCAATGAGCAGGTTGGTGAAGGACTTGGCGAAGGACTGCACGCCCTCTTCTTCCAACTGTTTGGTGACGGCGCCGAGATCGATACCCAAGTCCTGGAGCATGGTGATCTGTTGTTCCGCCTCTTCCAGTCCCTCGCTGAGGGTGACACGCGGTTGACCGTGATCCTTGAAGGCGAGGTAGGTCGCGGGCGGCACGGTATTGACCGTGTCGGGACCGATCAAGGCATCGAGGTACAGCACGTCGCTGTAAGCCGGGTTTTTGGTGCCGGTGCTGGCCCACAGCAGGCGCTGCGTGGCCGCGTCCGCCTGGCGTAAATTGTCGAAGCGCGGTGAATCGAAGACCCGCTGATACCAGGCATAGGCCAGCTTGGCGTTAGCGACGGCAATGTGCCCTTGCAGTTGCTTTGCGGCGGGATGGGTCGCGGCACTCTTCTCCAGCAATTTATCCACCGCCGTGTCGACGCGGCTTACGAAGAAGCTGGCCACGGAGGCGATGCCGTTTACCGCCTGGCCTTGGCGCAGACGCGCCTCCAGACCCGCCACATAGGCCTCGACCACTTCCTTGTAACGCTCCATGGAGAACAGCAGGGTGACATTGATGTTGATGCCCTTCATGGTGAGGTTTTCAAAGGCCAACACGCCTTCCTTGGTCGCGGGGACCTTGATCATCAGATTAGGCCGGTTGACCCGCTTATGGAGGCGCTCCGCTTCGGCGATGGTCTCTTCGACATCGTAGGCAAGGTCCGGCGACACTTCCAGGCTGACATAGCCGTCGCGCCCTCTGGTTTGCTCATAGACCGGCTTCAACAAATCGGCGGCGCCCTGAATGTCTTCGATGGCCAAGTTGAAAAATAAGGCACGGCTGTCTTGACGGCCGTTGCCTTGGAGATGCTTGGCGAGGCTGGCGTCGTAATCGTCGGAAGCGGTGATCGCCTTTTCGAAAATCGTGGGGTTGGAGGTGATGCCGCGCAGGCCGTCCTCCTGGATCATGCGTGACAACTCACCTGTGTGCAGCATGCGGCGCTTGATGTTGTCGTACCAGATGCTTTGTCCGAAATCCTGGAGGCGTCGCAGACGGTTCATGGTTTTTTTTCTCCTGGTTGATTGTTTGAGTATGGCTTGGTGGGGTCCATAGTCAATATCGGCGTAAGCGAATGTTTGCTTAGGACTTATTTGGTGAATCACCCAGCCTGGTGAGTTCTATGTAGAGGTGAGACAGGTGACGGCGAAAAGGGTTCGGGTGTATGCTATATAGTCCTTAGGGAGGGGGCTCCGGCGTGGTTCACAAGGGGCCCAGCCAAGAGGTAAGATCATGTATTTAAAGCATAAAAGCGGCTCGATGGTGGAGGTGCTGCAAGTGGCCGAGCTGTGTGATCCTTGCCGGTCAACGGTGAAGGGCCGGTTTCATGCCGGCGAAGAACTCCAGGAGCCCGCGGAGTTTACCAAGCAGGAGCTGGTCTTTCCCTCGGGAGAGGCGCTGCCGCAGTGTTGGCTGGACCCATTATATAAACTAACTAATTGATATTGTTAATATTATAAATCTATTTTAATTGGGAACGGGTTAACAGATTGCCGCGAACGGCCGATAGATAATATAGGTAGGCGGAAGTTGGTGTATTAGGCATGGAGCCGCTCAGTATGAGGCTAAATGCAATGCAGTACCGCAAGCTAAATGTCGTGAAACCGCTACTGATAACCTTGTTAAGTATTGGGCTCCTCGTAATCAGCACGGTCCGGGCGGATACCACCTCCGAAGGTAACGGCGCCATGTTCAAGGGACCGACATCGACCTGTGTGCGCCACAGCCCCGCCATTTATCCCTGTATATTCCTGACACCCCCGGCGTATCGATCCAAACCCGGCATCGGCATCGTTTTTACCGGTGCGACGCCCTATCTGCCTTTGGACTCAGGCGTGAATGCAAGCGAGACCGACAGTGACTGGCTGGCGAGATTGAAGAACGGTGAAATCGGAGGTCCCCAGTTGCGCTTGTCCCCACAGTTGCACGACATGAATATGAATTTCACCGTGGAAGACTCCGGGGCGGTGGTGAATATGGGGATGGGATTAATGAAATTCCATGTCTATGTCGATGACAGCCGCCTTTCCGAGTCACGATTCTTCCTCGGTATCGACCGTTCCTGGTGATCGGTAGATACTACGACACTATCCCCTAAAGCAGTTGTAACAGCATAGTCACTCCGAGAAGGGCAAGTCCTACGCTGAAGCCCCGTTGCAATGGTTTGCGCGGCACATGCTTCAGGAGGTGCGAGCCGAAGAAACTGCCCACGGCGGCGAGGAAACCTACGATCAACAGGGTGCGGGATTCGGTGGGTACCGTCCCGAGATAGGTGATACCCGAAGCGGTGGCGTTTACTGAGATTAGCACCAGGGAGTGGGCGACCGCCGTGGGGAAGTGGGAGATGCCCAGGGCGATAAGGGCGGGGACCATCAAGAAGCCGCCGCCCACACCCAGCAACCCCGTGAGCAGGCCCAGGCCGCTGCCGGTTAGCAGCGCAATCAGACAATGGCAGGAAGCGGCGGGAGCCGGGGCATCGTGGAGATGAGCCCGCCAAGTCCATATGGATACTATTAACAACAAAACGCCAAACAGGATTTGTTGCAGGGAGGCCGCAACCCAACTGCCCAGCCATGCCCCACCGACTCCGCCGATTACGCCGCCGATACCAAAAAAGACCAATAGCTTCGGCTGGATAACCTGCCATGCCCGCTGATGAAAGGCGGCCACCAGGCTAACCCCGCCGACGATCCATATACTGGCTGCGATGGCCTCCTTGAGCGGCAGGCCGGCGCCGTAAATCAACAGCGGTACCGTGAGCATGCCGCCGCCCGCACCGAACAGCCCCAACAACAGGCCGACCAGAGGCGACGCAACCCACAACCACAGACTCATATCGCCAAGTACTTTCCGCCGCAGTGGTCGGCGGTTTTCATATTAGTGGGCGCCGCTTTGTTGCACGCAGCCCGATTTGACGCCGGCCTTTTTGAGGATCTGTTCCATCAGGCACCAGCGGCTGAAGCCGGATTGCAGCAGGTTAGCGCCGACGAAGGCGGTGAACCACAGCCATGTCGGGCCGGCGAAGAGATCGACGCCGTTATAGACATGGGCCAGCGCCAAAGACAGCAGGATGAAGCTGCCGGCGATGATGCGGATTAATCTTTCGGTGTTCATGATACGGATCTCCTGAAGTTAACTGAGTAAGTCATCACACGAGTGCGGCGCCTTAGACGCGGTGCCCGGGCTATTGTCCGGTATCTCGCAGTAGATGTTCTTTAGGGCGCCGATGATCTGGGCGAAGGCCGGGTCGGCCAGTTGATAGACCATCTGCTGGCTGCGGCGCTCGCAACGCAGCAGGCCCATCATGCGCATCTTGGCCAGGTGCTGAGAGAGGTTGGATTGGCTGGCGTTGGTCAATGCCATGAGTTCGGAGACCGTCTTGGGCCCCTCTCCCAGATGGCAGAGGATGGTGAGCCGCAACTCATGGGCCACCGCCCGCAACAACCGGGTCGCCTCGGCGATTTTCTCTGTGGGAAACTGTTCCATGACAACAATATATAATTAAATTCTAATATTTTCAAGTATTAGGTAACATACTATTTTTTAATATAATTAAGGCGAGCGTCGACCGGATTTCTTGCGCTGATCTCGCGGCGGGCGATGGAACAGCCGTTCGAGCCAGATATCCACCCAACCCCAGAAGGTTTCCAGTGCCCGGCGATGCCAGGGACGGTTACGCCATACTGCGAACAGGCATTCGGCGCTGTCTCGAAAGTCCCGTTCCAGCATGGCACGCACCTCCTCGGCGAAGGCCTCGTCGTCGATCTCCTGATTCGCCTCCAGGTTCCAGCGCAGCGTCCAGCGATCGATATTGCTGGAGCCGATGGTGGCCCAGTCGTCGCACAACAGGACCTTGGAGTGGGTGAAGCGCGGCTGGTAT
>CAZOTG010000120.1:0-6275 GCA_964582585.1 uncultured Chromatiaceae bacterium
ACCGAATGATATATAAAGATTTATGCTATGTATGAATCCAACAGAAGAAAGATGGAGAGATTCGATCTTAAATTGCCTACAAAGCTCTTCTGGACAGGAAAAGATAAAGAACAGGAATCGCTTGAACTGGTGACCCACAATATCTGTGCCGGCGGGACTTATTTAATAACGGAGAGTCCTTTACCCAAGGGGACCGAAGTGAAAATGAATCTGACGCTTCAGCGTGAAAGGCTTCCTGAACTTAGGAGTCGACTGTCGATTATCGATGTCTCGGGTCATGTGATTCGAACGGATCATCACGGCATGGCAATTTGTTTTGATCGAAAATACAAAATAATGCCGCATTAACCTATAGATTCTCAAGCGTCCACAGTGCAGCTTGAAATCGATTGGCGGTGTTGATTTTTTTTGTAATATTTTGGAATGGATTTAGGCACTAATCATTTTGAATCAACTCTGTGATCCATGAGAAACCTACCCGCCATCTTCTTTACGCTGGAAGCCTCGCACCTTTATTTTTAAAGTCGTTTGTATATCCACTCCGGGATGTAGTACTTTCGTTTGTTTAGAATTACGCCCAGGACTGTTGCGCCGGCTTTTTCCATTTCCTGTTTCGCCCGGATCGCCACCTGCTCCCGGGTCTTATCTGATTCGAGCACCAGGACTACGCCGTCAACTTTGGTAGCAATCACGATAGACTCGGCATAGCTATTGATCGGCGGGCCATCTAAGATGACATAGTCAAACTTTTCCCGCATCGTTTTGAGTGTTTTTTCAAAACGATTGGAGTCAAATAGATTTGTGGGTTCGGACTTCTTCTTTCCGCACGGGATCAAATAAAGTCCTCCATGTCCCACTTTCTTTACAAAAAAGGTTTTGTCTTCCTCTTGAGTCAACAGATTTGACAACCCCGGATTGTTATCGATGTTGAATATCTCATGAAGACTCGGGCGTCTCAGGTTTGCATCTATGAGAAGCACGTCGAGCCTGAAATCCCTGACCAGAGTCGTGGCAAGACTAACCGCCGTGAAAGAAGATCCATCGCCGTGCGCCGTGCTGGTAAACATGACGGTCTTGACGGAACCTAAGGGAAAACAGGTAACCAATTTTGTCTTGACTTCCTGAAACCGATCCGACGACGTTTGCATCGGAAACTTGCCGGGTTTTTTTATTGACATGGTCTTTTGAGAATCATCCGGTGTTTTCAATAAATTTTCCTGATACTCTTTTTCCGCCTGTTCAAGGGCTTCGCGTGTTCTGCCCATTTTGGCCACCTTTTATTTTGAAATTAGTCTTGCCACGAAGGCACTAAGACACCAAAGACTATAAATTGTTTTGCCACATGGGCCCTTTTTTTGTGTCTTTGTGCCTTAGTGGCTGAATTGATGTCTTTACGCCTAATCTTCCGGCAGTTTGATGACCTGGCCGGATAGGATTAGGTCGGGATCAATGATCTTGGGATTTTGTCGTTGAATCTTACTCAGAATTATATCATCATAGGTGCCGTACGTTTGCGTGATGATTTGATGAAGGGTATCTCCTTTCTTAATCACGATCTGCCGAATTGTTTTACCTTCTTTTACTGGTTCGGCTGCGCTTGATTTCTCCTTGTCGTCTGCCTGAGCCTCAGACACGGAAAGATCTTGTTTTTTCTTGTCCTTGACCTGGATTTCGGATGGATCAGCCTCCTCGAATGCCCTTTCCTGCTCCATGTTTTGTGTTTCACTATCTTGAGCTATAAGTTCGGGGCTTTTTTCTTTCACGAAATAGTATTTAGATCGTGTCAGGTCGGATGTTTTCGTGTTCTTTTCCTGGGTTACGGGTTCTGAGTTTTCTTTGGGGATTTTTTGGCTTTTTATTTTAGGTTCCGTAACCGCGTGTACAAAGATATCAGGTCCTGATATCTGCGCTTTTTCTTTGGTTTGTATCGGCTGAAGGGTTTCCAAAGCCGTGTTTTTGCTATTGCTGATAAAACCGGTTAGCTTTGACAACTGAAAATCCATGCTATTTAGAAAAATACTTCCGGCAAGTATTAGAATACCTGCGATGATCATGGTTGCCGTCAATTTAAAGGAATGTTTGGGCGGCTGGGTCTCAACTCGAGTGAAACCCGCTCTTTCCGGGGAAGCAACGTTCCGCGGTGCTTTTGCATCCAATGAACTATGCCAATTTAGATCCTGGGCTGCCTCCAATATCACAGCCTCATTTATCTTTTGAGTTTTCAATACATATCCGATCAAAAAGGCATTGTCGCAAAGGATATTGATCTTACGCGGTACACCCTTGGAATATTCCCAGATCAATTTTTGAGCTTGAGGGGTAAACGGAAGTGTGCCTGAATATTTTACCAGCTTGAGTCTATGCTGCAGATATGCATAGGTGTCTTTTTCATCCAGCGGCAAGATATAGCGTCTAATGCTGATTCTTTGTGCAAACTGCCGCAGTTCATTTCGGTTCAGCTTGGCATCGAGCTCCGGCTGGCCGGATAGAATAATCTGGATCAGCTTGCGTCTGCGGGTCTCCAAATTTGAGAGCAGTCGTAAGTTTTCCATGACGCTGTTATCGAGATTCTGTGCTTCGTCCACGATCAGCACCACATTTCCGCCTTTTTTCAACTGTTCTATGGCAAAGCGGTTTAATCGTTGAATCGCATGAACTTTTGATACTGTTTCGTCAATCTTTATCAATCCCCATTCATAAAGCGCCATGTTCAACATCTCTTCGAACGTCACATTGGTGTTGAAAATAAAGGCCACCCGCGTGTTTTCATCCATCCGGTCCATGGCGGCATTGAGCAATGTGGTCTTTCCGGTCCCCACTTCACCGATAATGGTGATAAAACCCCGCGCTTCCCGAACTCCGTATTCAATGGATGCGAGGGTTTCCCGGTGATCCGGTTTCAGGAATAGAAAACGCGGATTTGGTGTTACATCAAAAGGCTTTTCCGAAAATCCGTAATGGGTGCAGTACATGGGTCACCATGTTGAGATTGATGATGCGAGACCTTTGAAAAACGTCCCCTTTTAACCAATTTCTGCGTCAGGCTCAGATTTTAACCCGCCACCGAACTTTGGCGGGTTAATCCTCAAAATACTCAATGTGTTCCTCCGATTGAAATCTTCGCCTTCCTTGAACTTGAATAAAATTGAACATTTTTCAAAGGTCTCGCAGCACAGCGCAGGCGCTTGCGCCGCGTGTTTATGATTGTTGTTTACCCGCTTTTAATTCCTATTTCTTCTTTTTTCTTTCCTGATTTCTGCTTTCTGACCTCTGATCTCTGACTTTTGTCATTCATCATCCCTCGTCCTTCGCTCTCCGTCCTCTGTCGTCCGTCGTCCCAGCGGAGCGGTCGTCCATCGTCCCTCGCCTCCACTCCTCTATCCTAACACGGCCGAAGGCTTCGCCGCAGGCCCTGCCTTTACTCTTTAACCGACGGCAAGGTGATGATCTGACCACCACGGATTTGAGTGGGGCTGATGATGTCAGGATTCGCATGAAGCACTCTACTCAGGATCTCATCATTGTAAGTGCCGTAGGCATGGATGATGACCCGGTAAAGGCTTTGCCCGTTCTTAAACACGACCTGGTTCATTTTTTCTTCTTTTGTAACAGAAACGGCTTTATCGAGGCTCTGATGGGCCTTTGCACGATTCACTCGACCATGATTTGCAGCTATCGGCAAATTGATGATCTGGCCATCATGGATTTGCGTGGGGTTGATGATGTCAGGATTCGCATGAAGCACCTTATTCAGGATCTCAACATTGTAAGTGCCGTAAGTATGGATGATGATCCGGTAAAGGCTTTGCCCGTTCTTAAACACGACCCGGTTCATTTTTTCATCTTTTGTAGCAGAAACAGCCTTAGCGAGGCGCTGAGGGTCTTTTATACTGAGTTTGGGTTCGACATTTTCCTTGGGTAAATCCCGGCTGGATTCTGTTCGGGGATCGACAGCTGGTTGTTGGGGTGCATCCTTGGATTCGACAGCTGGTTGTTGGGGTGCATCCTTGGATTCGACGGCCGGTTGTTCGAGCGCATCCTTGGATTCGATGGCCGGTTGTTGAGCCGCAGCAGCAATTGTCACTACCGAAGGTTGCTTTTTATGATCAATTGAAACAGGTTCCGAAGGGAACCCTTTTACTTCGCTATTCGAATTGTCGGACTTTACGCTCAGGACGCCTGTATTTCCCAGATAATAAAATCCAGTGAATACCAGACCGGCAAGAATGATTACCAACGTCGCGAATGAAAGTCTGGAACGGAGAGGTTTCGTCTTAACCGGGGGATCGCTTGTTTCTGCGGGAGGTGATTTCAATGGCGCTTGGCGCGTATCGGATTTTTCCAGTTTGGGAATAGAAGCCAGGACCGGTAGTTGGAGGACTTTTTCCACATGCTCAGGTTTTCCAAGACTGTCATCCAGGTACTCGGTAAAGAAGGCCAATCCCAGCCCCCCGAATCCACCCAGGAATATGCCCAGCACAATGTTCAACAACACTTTGGGTGAAACCGGCTTAAGGGGTATGAGGGCAGCTTGCATGAGGGTGACATTGGCCATTTTTTTGTTGTCCATGGCATCGGAAATCCGCGATTCTTCGAATTTGGCGAGATAGAGCCGGTAGTTTTGCCGGTTCACATCCACCGATTGTTCAAGCTGGTCCAGCTTTACGTCCATCTGGTTGAGCTTTTCAAGTTTGTATTGAAGGTCTGAAAGCTGGGAATTTTGGATGTCTTTTTTCGCGGACAGGGCTTTGCCTTCGGCCTGATTTTTCAACAGATCCTCCTTTAAGCGTTGATAGGTGGTGTTCAGACCGGTTGTGCTTTTTCCGTATCGCTTGTTTTCCTGTTCGGACAGTTTGTTCTGTAAGAGTTTTATCTCTTCCTCGACGTTTTTGACAAAACGGCTTTGGGGTTCATATTTGATGAGGAGCTCTTTTTCCTTGAGCTTTAACTCGACCAGTCTTGCCTCCAGACTGCTGATCAAATAGGGATTGTGGTCCACCTCTTCTCCCTGGGGTATGGTTTCGGGAGTTTTTCCGAGTTGCATCTGAATTTGAAGCGCCCGGTTCAGGGTTTCGGCTTCATCGCTCAATGTTCGGTTTAATTGGGTATGAAGATCGGCGATTTGTTTTAAGAGCAGCTTTTGCTGTTCCTTCAGGTCGGTAACGTTATTCTGTTTTTTAAACGTTTCAAGCGCTGTTTCCGACTGTTCCAGCTTGCTTTTTAAAACCTGAGATTGATCCTCGAAAAAATTGTAGGATTGAGGATTCTTGTGAACCAAAAGATGCTCGTCCAAATAAGCGTTTGCCAAGGTATTGACAATCAAGGCGGCCTTTTCCGGATCTTCATGTTTAAAGCTGATCTCGATCACATTCGATTTTTTAATCCCCTCCACAGATAAGGATTTCTGAAATTTCAACACCGCATCTTTATATTGCATATTTTTATAAATTTTCTCGAGACCGATGGTCTTGATCACTTTTTCGGCAAGTGATCGGCTCTTTAGGAGCTCAATCTCAGAATTGACCTGATCAGCCTGATTATAATTAATAACCTGACTGTTGGTCGAGTTCGGCGGAATATAAAGATTTTCTCTTCCGATCTTCACCAGGATCTGGGCCTTGGCCTCATATTTAGGCCGCATCATGAACGTGCCGATAACCACCGTCAAGACCGTCACCGCGAAAAAGAGTATAATTTGATTTTTCCGTTTAAAAATTACATGGAGGAAATCTCTGAGTGACGATTGTCTGAATTCTATTGTTTCCATGACTGGATTCTCCGGCTAAAATTCTTCACTTATGGAACGAAAACGCCTGTTGTGTAACCTTAATTGATCGAAAGTCGAGGATGCCCCAGCTCCAAGTCGACCGAGGGTGAAGCCCCGCTATTATAGCGGGATAAACTTCCGTCATCTACCGCGAACCCTCGGCAACGAAGGAGATAGGGTATCCTCGGCTTTCCTTCGGGTAAACAAAATGATGAAAAAAAACGTCTGATGATAACGCTTCTATGTCCGTTTTATCGCAACCAATTAATAGCAGCGTAAGACCCTGTATTTTTGACCTTTTAATATCCCTCATCGTTTTGTTTACGATCATTTGAGGTGTAATTTTCGATAAATACTTTCAGTTGTTCCAATTGACTTGTTGAAGGTGCCTCAAAATGTAAACCACGCCGGAACGTCTGAACAAATAAACCCTTGAGACCTTTGCAAAACGCCCCTTTTTGCCCAATTTCTGCGTCAGACTCAAATTTTAATCCTCAAAATACTCAAT
>CAZOTG010000121.1:0-4122 GCA_964582585.1 uncultured Chromatiaceae bacterium
ACGCCGTTGAGATACATGGGCAGGGTGTAGCTGGAACCGTAACCCTGGGTGGTGATCTTGCGGCTGTGTTCGCTGGGGCCGCGATAATGCGCCTCCAGGTCGTTGACCACCCGTGCCCGGCCGCTGCTGACCACTTCCTGCAGGGATTTTACGTCGCTGAGGCGGGCCTGGTAATTGGAAAGGGGATCGGCGTCGCCGCTGCTGTGGATGAAGGTCTTCAACAAATCGGTCTTGGGATCGTAGACCGCTACCGAGACGCGGTCGACCACGGGCAACTGTTTGATCAGCGCCTCGTGGATGGCGGTCAGTTTTTGCGATAGGGAGGTATTTTTATTTAATTCACCCAGAGAATTTTCTTCTATGTCCATGGAATCTCTCATTCCTCTCGTCGCGCCGTGCGTTTCCGTCGTCCCCAATCCCTTCCTTGTCCTTGAGTGATTCTATACCCAATATTGGCGGCAGGGATCGGCCGGCGCTTGAGGGGACGGCTAGGCCAGCAATACCGCGACGATGCCGGTGATGAAGATCCCGTCGAAGGTGCCGGCGCCGCCGATGGAGGCGACCGGGACGCCCATCTTGCGGATGTCCTTGAGGCGCAACAGATCGGCGCCGATCAGCACACCCAGCGTACCGCAGATATAGGCGAGCGGTGCGCTCTGCTCAGGGTCGATGCCGATGGCGGTGATGGCGGCGGCGATGGGCGCGATGAAGATGGGCATGCCGATGCCCACCCCCGGTACGGGACGGCTCGTCAGGCGGCTGACGGCGGTGACGATGAGAGTGGCGACGATCACCTTGAAGGGCTCGATTTGATTGTAGTGGATCAAGTAGTAGGAGAATATGAGCGGGATCAGGCAGCCGCCGGCATTGACGGCGATGATGGTCTTTCCCTGAAATTTGCGGAAGACCTGCTCCATCATCCCGCGCAACTGTTCCGGTATGGATTCCAGCGGTGGACGCTCGGCATCGACCTTCATGAGCGGCAGGTTGATCGCGCTGCCGAACAATGAGGCGAACAGCAACATGAAGGCCGAATGGGAGGACAGGCCCAATTTTCCGAAGGCGACGGTGAGGATGCCGACCTGGATGAAGGTCAGCAGCAGGGCCAGGACCAGGATGAAACCGACTAATTGCAGCGGGTTGAACGGCATGAGGCTTTACTCTTCGATGGCAGCAGCTAGGATGCCGGCGAGTTCGATGACGTTGCTGGTATGTATGACGCTGTCGGTACTCCAGACCTGGTCGACGCCGGCGTCGCGCAACTGGCTTTCTGCATCGTCGACGAACAGGCCGTGGGTCACGCAGCAATGCACCGCCGCTGCACCGCCGTCGCGCAGCAGACGTGCCGCGGCAGCCAGGGTATGGGCAGTGCTGGCCACATCGTCCACGATCACCGTAGTGCGCCCTTGGAGATTACAGGGTGGCAGGGTGATATGGACTTCCCGGTCCGAATGGCGCTGCTTCTCCGCTACCACATATTCCATGCCGCACAGTTCGGCGATATGGGCCACCCATTGTCGCGATTCCGCATCGGGGCCGACCAGCACGGCATCGCGCACATGATCTCGAACAAATGCCGCCAACAAGGGGCCGGCGCTGAGGCTGATGCTGCGTTTGGCGGGCAGGACTTTATCCAGTTGATGTACACGGTGCAAATGAGGGTCGACGGTGATCACGCCGTCGAACAAGCCTGCCAGCCAGCGGCCGATGATGTGCTGGCTGACGGCCTCGCCGGGATTGAAGGCGCAATCCTGGCGCATGTAACACAGATAGGGCGTCACTAAATCAAGACACGCGACGCCGGCGGCGCGCGCGGTTTCCGCCGTCAGCAACAGCTCGATGAGTTTGTCGTTGGGGTGGTCGAGGCTGCGGCAGATGATGACTCGCTCAGGCAACTCGGTGGGCAGGCGCAGCTTGCATTCGCCGTCCGGGAAGCGGTGTACATCCACCTCCCTATAAGGGCAGTTCAGCGCCGCGGCGAGTCGCCGTGCGGGGGGCGCATATTCCGGGAAACCGAGGAGTAAGGTGTCAGTCATGCGCTGCAGGAGTCGTCCTACTAGAATTCGACATAGAGTTGCGGTATGTCCTCCGGCTTGCCGATGCCGTAGCCGCTGCCGCGTTCCGCATTGAGGGCGCGGGCGAACTTGAAATCGGCGGGGAATTCGGCATGGACGCGATACAGCGCTTCCCCTTTTTCCACCGGTTCGCCCAGTTTTTTCAACAGATCTACCCCGGCGCCCTTGTCCATGGGTGCGCCGGCGATGCGCGCCACCCGCGCCACCAGATAGTTGTCGATGGCGGTGACCACGCCGTCGCGGTCCGCCGTGACTTCGTAGCTGATGGGGCCGGGCCGGAAGTCGTCATGGTGCCGGCCTTGGGCGTCGATGATGGCGTTCATCTTGGCCAGGGCCCGCCCGGAGTCAAGGATGTCGCGGGCGATGGCGTAACCGTCGCCGCCGCGCACGTCGGGATCGAATTCCAGCACCCGGCCGGCGAGGCGCAGGGCCTTTTGCCGCAGGTCCGGCGGGGCGTCAGGGTGATTCTCCAGGACCTGCATCACGTCCCGCACTTCCAGCACCGGGCCGATGCCGCGGCCTACCGGCTGGCGGCCGTCGGTGATGATCACCTCGAGGTGCAGCCCCAGACGATCACCGACGAATTCGAACAGCTTGCGCAAGTGCAGGGCGTCGCGCATGAGCCGTACCTTGGCGGTGGGACCCACCGGGATGTCGAGAAGCAGGTGGGTGGATCCGGCGGCCAGCTTCTTGGCAAGGATGGAGGCCACCAGTTGTCCGGGGGAGTCGATGCCCAGAGGACGTTCCACCGAGATCAGTACGTCGTCCACCGGCGCCAGGCGGGCGGTGCCGCCCCAGGCCAGGCAGCCGCGCTGATGGCGGACGATGTCACGCAGGGTGTCCGGCGAGAGATTGACCTTGGCCAGCACCTCCATGGTGTCGGCGGTGCCCGCCGGCGAGGTGATGGCGCGGCTGGAGGTCTTGGGGATCAGCATGCCGTGGGCGGCGGCGATAGGCACCACCAGCATGGAGGTGCGGTTGCCGGGGATGCCGCCGATGCAGTGTTTGTCGGCCACCAGGGGTTCCTGCCAGTCCAGGCGCTCGCCGGATTCCAGCATGGCGCGGGTGAGGTATAGCACCTCGTCGCGGTCGAGCCCCACCTGTCCCGCCGCCACCAGGAAGGCGGCCATTTCCATCTTTGAATAGCGGTTGTCGGTGATCTCGAAGGCGATGCTTTGGAAGTCTTCCAGGGTGAGGCGTTCACCGAGGATCTTGCGCCGTACCGCGTCCATGGAGCGCGGCGGTTCGGCGTGGGCGATCTGGATGGGCCGGCCTTCGTCAAGACCGATCTGTGCGAAGGCCTGTTCCGAGAGCCCCAGTTGATTTTCGGAGACGATGGCAGTGTCGTCCACCACGTTGAGCACGGCGAAGATGCGGGTGCCGTTGCCGCGTATCTCCACCTTGGACAGGGCTTGAAAACCCTCGGCGCGATAGATCGCGCAGTCGCGGTGCAGATATGCGACGTTTTCCTTATACGTGTCGATGGCGACCCGCCGCAGCGTCAGCGGTGCGGCGGGAGCGCTATTGGCGGGTTGTTCCATATCGCTACGTTAGCACAGCCTGGGATAGAGTTTAACTTGAACCACGGAGAACACGGAGAACACGGAGAAAAAGCTGAATAAAATTAATATGGATTTGCATATGAGACATGGCGAGTACCGTACTTCCTGAGGGATTGGACTTGTTATTAAGTTGGGAAGTTGCATTGGCGCCGAACTGACCGCCATGCCTTTAGATAATTTCATTCTTCGTGTTCTCCGTGCCCTCCGTGGTTAAGATTTCTTTTTCTTTTTTACGCTCCTCCTGCTGCAGCGTCCAGAGATGGGCGTAGACGCCGCCTTGCGCCAGCAAGTTATGATGGGTGCCGCGTTCGACGATATGTCCCTTTTCCAGCACCAGGATTTGATCGGCGTGCATCGAGAGCGCGTACCCGCCGGAAGCGGCCACTCCGCCCTGGGAAACAACCACCGGTTTTTCGGCGGCCTGTACGGCCTGGGCTACGATGTCGGTGGCGATGGGGTCTCCACCGGGAGAATCCACACGCAGT
>CAZOTG010000121.1:4132-6248 GCA_964582585.1 uncultured Chromatiaceae bacterium
GTCGACGACGGTGGACAAACGGTGGGCGATGACCAGGGTGGTGTGGTCGGCGGCGACGGCGCGCATTTCTCCGAGGATGGCGCGCTCCGAGTTGGAATCCAGAGCCGAGGTGGCCTCGTCAAAGATAAGGATGCGCGGATTCTTGAGGATAACCCGGGCGATGGCGATGCGCTGCTTTTCGCCGCCGGAGAGTTTTAAGCCGCGTTCGCCCACCAAGGCGTCGTAGCCGTCGGGCAGGGATTCGATGAAGTCGTGGATGTGGGCCTTTTGCGCGGCGCGGATCACCGCTTCCCGAGGCGAGTCCGGGTTGGCGTAGGCGATGTTGTAGTAAATGGTGTCGTTGAACAGCACGGTATCCTGTGGAACGATGCCGATGGCGGCGCGCAGGCTGTGCTGGGTGACATTGCGGATGTCATGGCCGTTGATGAGGATGCGGCCGCCGTTAACGTCATAGAAGCGGAACAGCAATCTCACCAAGGTGGATTTGCCGCCGCCGCTGGTGCCAACCACCGCCACCTTGTGGCCGGCGGGAATCTGGAAGTCCACGTCGAACAGGATTTGCCGCCGCGACGAATAGCCGAAGTCCACCTGCTCGAAACGGATGGCGCCCTCGCCGACTTCCAGCGGCTTTGCGTCGGGTTTATCGCGGATGGCGGGGTTTTCGTCCAGCAGTTTGAACATCTTTTCCATGTCCGCCAGGGAGTGCTTGATCTCGCGGTAGACGAAGCCCAGGAAGTTCATGGGGATGAACAGCTGCAGCAGGTAGGCGTTGATCAACACCAGATCACCCATGGTGAGGCCTTTATCCACCACCCCGCCGGCGGCGAGGAACAGCAGCCAGGTGATGCCCATGGCGATGATGGCGCCCTGACCGAAGTTGAGAAAGGACAGCGAGGTCTGGTTCTGCACCGCCGCCTTTTCCCACACCGTCAGATTGTCATCGTAGCGTCTGGCCTCGAAGTCCTCGTTCCCGAAATATTTCACGGTCTCGTAATTGAGCAGACTGTCGATGGCGCGGGTGTTGGCCTTGGAGTCCATCTCGTTCATGGTGCGGCGGAACTTCATGCGCCATTCGGTGACCGTCAGGGTAAAGATGATGTAGACCGCCACCGTGCCGAAGGTGATGAGGGCGAAGGCGGCCTGGTATTTCACCAGCAGGATGGTGGCCACCAGGCCGATCTCCACCAGGGTGGGAATGACGTTGAACAGCATGAAGGTGAGCAGAAAACTGATGCCGCGAGTGCCGCGTTCGATGTCGCGGGATACCCCGCCGGTCTGGCGTTCCAGGTGAAACTTGAGGGCCAGGGAATGCAGGTGACGGAACACCTGCAGGGCGACGCGGCGGATGGCGCGCTGGGTCACCTTGGCGAAGATGGCGTCGCGTAGTTCGCCGAACAGGGAACTGGCCAGGCGCAGGGCGCCGTAGGCCAGCAGGAAGGCGATGGGCAGGACCAGCACCGGGTTCTGGGCGGCATCGAGATTGTCGACGATGCCCTTGAGCGCCAGGGGAATGGAGACGTTGGCGACCTTGGCCAGTACCAGGCAGCCCAGGGCCAACAGCACCCGTCTCCGGTATTCCCACAGATAGGGGAGCAGGGTGCGGATGGCCTTCCAATCTCGGCTGGTATGCGCGGTGGCGCTGTCGGAAGGAGGTTTCATAAGACTCGGTTGCCGGCTGATAGTATGATCAGTTTACACGGACAGCGGCTTGGTGAGCGAACGCTTGGATCAGGGGCTTGAACTGGTAAGCGACGGCGCCTATGTAAGAGGGGCCTTTATGTCGCCGTGGAATGACACATTTGAAAGGGTGCGGTATGCCGATTTATGAGTATCGATGTGAAGCTTGCGGTCATCGTCTGGAAGCGATGCAAAAGATGAGCGAGGAGCCATTACGAGAATGTCCGGAATGTGGCAAGCCCGCCTTGCGGAAACTGATCTCGGCGGCGGGCTTTCAGCTGAAGGGCAGTGGCTGGTATGCCACGGATTTCAAGGACGGCGGCAAGAAGAAGTCGGGGGAAGGTGGTGACAAGTCATCCACGACGGGTACGGCCACGGAGACTAAATCCGCAGACAAGGACAAAACAAAGGACGGTGCCGGGGGCGGATCAGAAACAGG
>CAZOTG010000122.1:0-6238 GCA_964582585.1 uncultured Chromatiaceae bacterium
TCCTTGACCTCCGGCGGAATGCCGGTGCCGTTGTCGCGGATCGTGATCTCTACGCTATCGCTGAGGCTCTTGGTCGCAGCCATAAGGGTCGGCTCATAGCCCCCATCGGCTTGGGCTTTGCGCTTGGTAGCGGCATAAAACCCGTTTGAGATCAGGTTGAGCAGTGCTCGGGTAATGTCCTGCGGGAAGACATCGACCTCGCCGGTGGCTGGGTCGAGGGACCTCTCCAGGGTGATGTTGAAACCCTGCTTCTCGGCCCTGGCGCCATGGTAGGCAAGATTGAGGCTCTCTTCGACCAGGGCGTTGATGTCCGCAGGCCGGTGCTCGCCCGCGCCTTCTCGCGAATGCTGCAGCATGTTCTTGACGATGGCGTCGGCGCGTTTGCCGTGCTGCACGACTTTGTCGAGATTGCCCCGCAACGTATCCATCAATTCGGTAATCTCGCTCCGTCTCTTGTCATTAAGGCTCAGGTCCGCGAGGGCTTCTTGTAGCTCATTGATTAGTTCGGCAGAGACCCCTGAAAAATTATTGACGAAGTTGAGCGGGTTCTTGATCTCGTGGGCGATGCCGGCCGTCAACTGACCAAGCGAGGCAAGCTTCTCGGTCTGCACCAGGCGGTCCTGCATGGTACGCAGGTCCTCCAGCGATTTCGCTAGTTCGCGGGTACGGGCTTGCTCACTCTCGAACAGGCGAACGTTCTCGATCGCAATTGCCGCCTGGTCCGCAAAGGTCGATGCCAACTCGATTTGTTTTTCGGAAAATGGCCGAACTTCCGAGCGCGTTAAGCTCAGCACGCCCGTTGCAACACCCTCACGCAACATCGGAACGGCGAGGGTCGTCCGATAATCTCCTAACTTCTGCCCCTCGATTAAGGTGTACTCAGTATCAGCCAGCACGTCGGGAATATGCACCGCGCGCCCTTCAAGCAGCGCACGGCCGAACGCAGAGCCGCGTTCAGCTGTAATTGGGATGCTTCTGATATAATCCAGGAATTCGCGAGAAAAACCGTGCGCTTCGGCGCGATAAAAAACTCCATCCTTTTGACGGGTAATAATAGATTTGTCGGCATCGCAAAGCGTCGCCGCTGACTCGACGAGGGTTTGCAATACCGACTGCAAATCAAAAGTTGACTGGCTGATAACCTTGAGTACGTCAGCGGTGGCGGTTTGTTGTTGCAACGATTCGCGCAACTCGCTGAGCAGCCGCGCGTTCTCGATGGCAATTACAGCTTGCGCAGCGAAGTTTTTGACTAAGTCTATCTGTTTGTCAGTAAATGGCTGGACATCCTGACGAAATATCGCGAGCGCGCCAATTAGTTCGCCATCCTTAAGCATCGGCACAGCCGCAAATGTGCGCGCGCCTGCGAGCTCGACAAATGCCACACGAGATGGGTCCCTCTTGGCATACAATTTATCGGCTTTGACATCGACGATTTGCACTAACTGCTTTGTCTTGACGAGGCGACCAAGACCCGTCTCGGGGCCCCACTGGCGTGGTTCTGCCCATAGCCATTCTGAGAACTTCGGCGGTACATGCAGCTGCGCGACCGGCCGCCAATAGCCGTTCTCGTAAAGGTACATGAGGCCGAAATTGGCATCACAAATCCGGGTCGCATTCTCAAGCATAGAGTTGAAAACCGGCTCGAGTCTGCCGGGCGAGCTAGAGATGACTTTAAGCACCTCCGACGTTGCCGTCTGTTGTTCCAGCGACTCAGAGAGATCTCGCGTGCGGGCCTGCACCTCGTCGAACAGTCGCGCGTTTTCGATCGCGATCACCGCCTGATCGGCGAAGGTAGAGACTAGGACAATTTGTTTATTAGTGAACGGACGCACGGTAGCTCGCGTCATCGCCATTACGCCTATGGGAGTTCCCTCGCGCAACAGCGGTACGCCGAGCATTGAGCGGTAGCCGCCGAGCGTTTGTGACTCGCTCCACGTATATTCTGAATCCGCCAGAACGTCCGGGATGTGCACAATTGCCGCATCAAGTGCGGTTCGTCCAACGAGGGTAGTACGTCCCGGCGGAATCGGGTGCTGTCTTATGTATTCCTCATATTCGGGTGAAAAACCGTGATTGACTGCGAGTTGGAAAACATTGCCGTCGCGTAAAAAGACAAAGGCATTTTCTGCTGCACACAGCTTGGCAGCGGATTCAATTAACGCATCGAGCACTCTCTGCAGATCGAAGGTGGAGCGGCTGATGATCTTGAGCGCGTCGGCCGTCGCGGTCTGCTGTTCCAGCGATTCCGAAAGCTCCGTGAGGTCGAAATAAGTCAGCATACGCCCACCGTCCGGCAGGGCTAATACCTGATATTTGATAACCCGCCCATCAAGAAGGCGTATCTCACTCGTAGTCGCGGTGCCGTCACGGACGGCCTCGACGCGTCGCGCTACATATTCGTCGAAGTCGCTTGGACTAACATTATAAAGATTGTTATGTCGATTGTAGTTGATGAGGTCGCTCATTGTCGGGCGCGTGATGCGAATGAATTCATCTGAAATCCCCCACATCTTGCGGAAGGCGCGATTAATGACCCTGGCGCGTAAATTGGGGCCCATAAACAGTATGCCGTAGTCGATCGCGTCGAGCACGGCGTTGAGTTCCTGATCCCTGTCGCGGAGCGCTTGTTCCGCCTGATGACGTTGGCTGATGTCACTGACGGCCCCCACAAGCCGGATCGCTCGGCCCGATTTATCGCGGATAGGCAGACCATGATCCTCGACCCAATGATAATTTTCGTCAGCTGCTCTGATGCGATACTGACATTCGAGTTTCGACGAGCGCTGTTTGAAGCAGTCCCGCAGTGCCGAGCGATAGCTCTCCTTATCGTCGGGATGCACGCGCTTGTACCAATCTTCCGATGTCAGCTCGATTCCTTCAAAGCTGAAGATTTCCATCAAACGGGAAGAAACAAAAAGCGAATTTAGCTTGATGTTCCAGTCGTAAATTCCCTCAGCGACGGCTTCGCTGACCAATACATAACGTTCTTCAGTCTGCCGCAACATTCGCTCGAGACGTCGAGCCTCGGTCCGGTCAATCTGGTCACCAGTGAATGAATCGCGACGCCACGCAGCCTTGGCATCATGGCGCTTCAGCTGTGCCTTTTTACCGCGTTGTATTTTGTGCTCGAGCGTTCGGCGATCGAGTTGTTGTTGCGGGGCGGCGTCGGATGCGCGTTGAGTTGGCGCCTTGCGAGGCTTTTGCCCGGACGCGTGATGGCCCCGGCCTTTGGCCGGTTTGCTGGCTGCTCGGCTGCGCCGTTTCATGTCGCCCTCTGAGCGTTCACGACGAGGCTCGATTTTACCAATTTCCAGCGGATGCGCCACGTCCGCTTTGGGTCAAAAGCATACAAACGGTCCGCCGGCCAAACTCCGTCTTCGTCTGCTTTGGCCCAAAAGCGGACAAACCAGAGCGCGGTTGGAATATCTGTTAAGTGCCACAAGCGGGCTCATGCACCGCAGCAAATAGCTTCTTTATTCGATCGCCTTGTCGGCACGTGCGAGTAGCGAGGGCGGCACGGCGAGCCAAATCCAGCGCTTGCGATCGGCCATAAGATGCCTTTGCCGCAACGAAGCAAGAAACCCAATTTGGCCTAGTTCGGCAGCCCTGCCTTCACCAGCCCTTCGCGCAGATGCTCAGTATCCGAAGGCTGCCGATAGTGAAGTGTTCCGAGGTAGCTCTGGATGCTAAAAGTCGGTTCTCGTTGCAGCACTTCTCGAGCATGGGCAGCGGCGGCGGTGTGGTCTCCCAACTGCGCCGACGAAGCGGCCAGAAAGGCGTGATGCGTGTGATCAGGCGCCGCGAGCTTGCTGAACGACTGGATCGCATCGGCATACATACGCGCCGTATATTGCGCACGGCCGAGATGGCTCCAGAAACGCTCCGGGTGATAGGGGTTGAGCCGCATCGCCCGACGAATCCAGTCGATCCCCTCCGCCGGACGTCCGAGCCAAGTGAGTAGCTCACCCTGTTGCACGACAATGAGGTCGCTGTTCGGATTGAGGCTAAGCGCGCGTTCCTGATGGTAGATCGCCTTATCGTGTTCGTTGAAGTTCAACTTCAGCGCGGCGAGGATCCGGTGCACGTCGGCGTCGTTGTCATCGAGCGAGAGAGCGGTCTGCAACTCGTCTGAGATCACCTGCACGCTGGCTTCGGGATCCTCGCACCATTTGTTCAGCCAAGCCTGGCCGGTCACGCAAGCCTTCCAGGCGTGGGCGTGCGCATAGTTCGGATCGATCTCAATGGCGCGGTTTAGCATGTGAAGCGCATCGGCGTTGGCTTCACGACTCGACCAATGGTGCAAGACCTTGCCGGTCAGCACATACTCGTATGCTGCCATATTCTCGGTGCGTTTGCGTTGAACTCGATCGTGCCGGGCAGCCTCAACGCGGCCAAAAAGCGTCGCGGCGATGGCCGACGTTACCTCGTCCTGAATGGCAAAAATGTCTTCAAGCTTTCGGTCGTAGCGCTCAGCCCAGATGTGCGTTTCTGTCCCGCCGTCGATGAGTTGGACGGTGACTCGCACGCGATCCGCTGCCTTGCGCACGCTCCCTTCCACAACATAGTCCACGCCGAATTCGCGCGCGATCGACTGCGCCTTCACGGGCTTGCCCTTATGCACGAAAACGGCGTTGCGGGAAATGACCAGGAGTTCGCGGAAGCGCGACAACTCGGTAATAATGTCCTCGGTCAGCCCATCTGCAAAAAACTCCTGCTCCGCATCACCGCTCATATTGGCGAAAGGCAACACCGCGATCGACGGTTTCCGGGCGCCCACCTTGGGCGCTGCCTGGTCGCTTGAGACTTGATCGCTCGCCTCTGACGATCGGCCGTTAAGTAGAACCCTGAAGACGCGGATCGCCCGGTTGATGTTCTTGACCTGCTGCTCGCCAAGATCCTCGTATCCGACGTCAAGCCGATCGCCGACCTGGTCGCGCACCGCCGCGGAGATACAGATTCCGCCTGGGGGCGCTATCGATTCAAGGCGCGCCGCCACATTGACGCCATCCCCAAAAATATCGCTCTCCTCAACAATCACATCGCCCAGATTGATGCCGATACGGTAAAGGAGACTGCGCGATGCCGGCAGGTCGCGATTACGCCGCGCCATGCGCTGTTGAAAATCCACCGCGCAGCGGAGCGCTTCGGTGACGCTTTGGAATTCCGCCAACATTCCGTCGCCGGTAGTCTTGATGATACGACCCTTGCATTTGGCGATTGCCGGGTCGATCAACTCGATCCGGATGGTCTTGAGCCGCGCAAGCGTCCCCGCCTCATCGACTTCCATGAGGCGGCTATAGCCAACCACATCCGCCGCTAGAATCGCCGCGAGCCGGCGCTCGACACTCCGGTCTTCCATTTTACCCAAGGCCCCATTTGGCTTGGAAAATCCTCAGATAAAACAACGATAGTCCAGACTCGTTGGTTATTCCATTCATTCGCATTTTTCGGCGCCCTTTTTACTCCGGCACGATTTCGCCTGAGCCGCCAAACTCTTTAGGAAAGTCCTTCAGCTTAGGGAGTCCGTCCCGCATGGGCAAAACTGTTTCGGCGTAGTTGACATGGACGCCCGGGCTAAACTTCAACGTCGGTAATGTTGCTGCATATACGTCCACTAATCCTAGCGGAGGGTGATTGGTCATAAGATGACCGCCGCACTTCTTGCAGTATTGCCGCTGACTGGTTTCCGTCTTTTGGAACGTGGCAAGATGTTCCGCGCCGGCAGTGACCCGCACTGCTTCGGGTTTCCAAAGGGTAAAAGCATTCACCGGTCCGGCCGACCAGGATCTGCATGATTGGCAATGGCAATATCCCATTGCTTCCGGCTCACCGGAAACCTCCACATGAATGGCTCCGCAAAAACACTCGCCTTTGTGTGTTGCCGCCATTGTCGCTTTCTCCCTGCGTTTGATTATAGTGTTTTAGAAAGCCAGAGATCGGCACGAACGATAGCATACTTTCGGAGTGCCCGGCAGATGCCACGGTAGCACCCTTCGACTAAGCATGTTAGGAGCGTTCGTGTCCGCCCTGGGTCAGAGCGGACCTTCCGCGGTAGTCGCGTCACGTCGGCTTTGTGCCGACCAGCTGAATGACGACGATCACATAATCGCGAATTCCGTATTCTTCCGGTCGGTCACCAGCATGCACCCCGGATAATGTGTGATGCAGAACTCGGGCTTCACGGTCGCGATCACCGACTGCGGCGTCACCCCGCAGGCCCAGAACACCGGCAGTTCGT
>CAZOTG010000123.1:0-6187 GCA_964582585.1 uncultured Chromatiaceae bacterium
CATGCTGGGAGTCGAGATAGGCCTTGCGCTCAGACTGTTCGGCGAACTCGTCGATGGCCGCCAGATTGATGGCCCCCAAACGTTGAATATGCGCGGCGAGGCGATCCGCCTCCGTCTGCCAATCCGCCACCTCGGCGCCCTCCGGCATTTCCTGCAACAGCTGTGGCAGGTCGAAACCGGATTCCGCGATCTGCTCCTCCAGGGTCTGACGCCGGACCCGAATCTCCTGGAAATCGAGGCGGGCGCCATCCAGGTCGTTACGCACCCCCTGGACCTGCTGCTCGGCCTGGCTGCGCTGCTCTGTCAATTCCCGCAACTGGTGCTCCACCTCCGCCAAACGCTGCCGCGCCGCGCTCAATTGCTCGTCCACTTCCAAACGCTTGGCCAGTAAGGTCTCCAACTCGCCGCCCATCTGTTCGATGGGCGCGCCGCCCGTCGCCAAGGCGGCGCTCAGTTCCTCGCGACGATTCGTGAGGTGATTCAGCTGGCCTTGCATCTTCTCCAGGGTGTCGCGGGTGGAATGCAATTGCGCCCGCAGCGACTCGACGCGCAAGGCCACTTCATGGCGGGCCTCGCGATCGCGGCGCGCCTCCTGGCGGATATCCTCCAGGACGCGGCGCTTGTCATCGCGCTGCAGCAACAACTGCTCCCGTTGCGCGCTGTGATCCTCGGTGGCCGCCAATGCTTCCTGTAATCGCTCCTGGGCGGCGACACGTTCCTGTTCATCGCGGGCCAGATCGTTGCGCAGTTCTTCGATCTCGCCCCGCAGCCGCTTATCACGGTTCCAGATCTGGGTGAGGCGCTCCTGTTTGGCGCTGAATTGCGATTGGATCTCGGCACGCCTGTTGGTGGCATCGCGCATCTGGCCCTGCAAACCTTCGCGGGCCTGCTCCAGATCACCTACGGCGCGGATGCTCTGCTCCAGCCGCTGTTGCAAATCATTGACGCGACCGTTGAAGTCCTCGATCTGGCGCGCCGTGTCCTGCAAGGCCTGCTCGCGGATCAGTACGCTGGATTGTTCATCGGAACCGCGCACCGCCCGCAGCCAGCCGTTGCCGATCCACACGCCATCACGGGTGATCACCGATTCCCGGGCACCCAGGCGGTCGCGGGCGTTCAAGGCCTCTTCCAGACTCTCGGCGACGTAGACACCGCCGAGCAATCCATCGAGGCGCCACGGCGCTTTCACTTTGTCGAGCAAGGCGGGAATGTCGTTGTTGCGGCGCTGCGCGGCGATAGTCGCATTGGTATCGAACAACTCCACCTCGCCCTGCTCCATCCCCTGCAACCAGGTGGCGGCCTTGTCCATCCCGTCCACACAAACCGCTTCCAAGGCGTGGCCCAGTGCGATCTCCACCGCCCTTTCCCAGCCGGCATCGACCTTGATCTTCTGCGCCAGACGCGCCGCATCGCTCAGCCCATGCTCGGCCAGCCAGTTCGTCACGGTGCCGGCACTCTTGCCCAGGGCCTCTTCCTGCAAGGCCTCCAGCGAGGCATAGCGCCCCTGGGCGCTGTGCAGCTCGGTGCGGACCGCGTCCAGCTCCGCGCTCAAGTCCTGATGACGTTGTCGCTCCCCATTCAAACGCTCCAGGTCTTTACTCAAGTTGGCCTGCAAGGATTCCACGGCGGCGTTCAACTCTTCCCTGCCGGCGGCGGCAGTCGCGAGTTCTTCTTCCAGAGGTTGGGGCGTCAAGCCGGCGAGTTCGTCCTCGAGGCGCTTGAGCCGCTCGTGTAATTGGCCGATGTGTTGCTCCAGGTGATCGATATGCGCCCGTTCCACCTCCGCCGCCTGCAACTGCACCGCGGCGCGGGTGTTGAATTCATCCCAGGCCTGTTGCCAGGCTTGCATCGCCTCGTCCGCCTCGTCCAGGGCCTGGCCGGAGCGCTGCTCCAATTGCTGCGCCTCGGTGAGCGACTGTTCGTTCTCACTCAGTTCTTGCGTCAATTGATTGATCAGACCACGGTCGGCGGTGAGGTGAGTCTGCACTTCACCCCAGGCCTTCTCCACCTCCTGCAGATCCCGCTGCTGCTGTTCGCGGGTATCCCTGGCGTGCTGAATCGCCTGTTCCAGACGGGCGATCTCGGCGCCCACTTCGTAGGCGCGGCCCTGGACCTTGTTGAAGGCCTCGGTTTCTTCACCGTGCTGCGCGCGCTGTCGCTCGATGTTGGCTTCCACATTGCGCAACACCGCCACCTGAGCCTCGAATTGGGTCTCCAGGGACTGGATCTGTTTCTCCCGCTGCGCGGTTTCCTGATCGAGGGTGGACCAGCGCAATGCCTGCAGTTGTGCCTTGACCAAACGCTCCTGCTGCTTGAGTTCCTTATAGCGCTCGGCGGCCTTGGCCTGGCGCTGCAGAGTCTGCAGTCGCTTCTCAAGTTCATCTATCAAGTCATTAATACGGTTTAGATTATCATGGGTATGACGCATGCGGTTTTCGGTCTCGCGGCGCCGTTCCTTGTACTTGGAGATGCCCGCGGCCTCTTCGAGAAACACCCGCAACTCGTCGGGCTTGGCCTCGATCAGCCGGGAGATGGTGCCCTGCTCGATAATGGCGTAACTCCGCGGCCCCAGGCCGGTACCGAGAAAGATGTCGGTGATGTCCTTGCGCCGGCAGCGCGCACCGTTGAGGACATAGATCGACTGCCCGTCGCGGGACACCTGGCGCTTGATGGAGATTTCAGCGTAGCTGGCGTATTGGCCGCCCAGAGCGCCCTGACTGTTGTCGAACACCAATTCCACCGAGGCATGCCCCACCGGCTTGCGTCCAGTGGCGCCGTTGAAGATCACGTCGGCCATGGAATCGCCGCGCAAATTTTTGGCCGAACTTTCCCCCATCACCCAACGCACCGCGTCGATGACATTGGACTTACCGCAACCGTTGGGGCCGACGATGCCGATCAGGCTACTGGGCAGGGGAATGGTGGTGGGATCGACGAAGGATTTAAATCCTGACAACTTAATTTTTTTCAGTCTCATAGCACCTCAATTTAACGTATTGATCCAGCATTTGAGGGTTTCGTGGCGCAACAAGAATAAGGTATCTTATGCGGCCTGATATTCATGAGAGAACCCATGTCCACCCAAGCAAGCAAGGAACTGGAGACCTTCGCGAACCCCACCCCCGAGCGTGACTATACTATACGCATCCGAGTGCCGGAGTTCACCTGTTTATGTCCTAAAACCGGTCAGCCGGATTTCGCTACGCTGTACATCGATTATGTGCCCGGCGAACGTTGTGTGGAACTCAAATCCCTGAAGCTCTACGTCTGGTCGTACCGCAACGAAGGCGCCTTCCACGAAGCGGTGACCAATCAGATCCTGAACGACCTGGTGCGGGCCTGCGAGCCGCGTTTCATGCGCCTCAGCGCCGAGTTCAACGTGCGGGGCGGCATCTACACCACCGTGGTGGTGGAACACCGCGATCCCGCCTGGACGCCGCCGAAGCCGGTCACCCTGCCGTAGAGAAAGCACCTCACCGCCGAGGACGCCAAGGAACGTAATAAGATAGTCACTTGGGATGGTCAGAATGATCGGCAACAAAATATCTCGTATTTTTTATCCCCTCTCCCCGGGGGAGAGGGTTAGGGTGAGGGGGGTATCAAAAATCAATGCGTTGTTTTCGATACCCTCATCCTGGCCTTCTCCCGGAGGGAGAAGGGACTCGCTTTTAAGCGTGCGCGATATATTTGATAGCCGAGTTAATAGCAAACCTTCGCGTCCTTTGCGAATAATTTTAAGTTAAAGATGAGCATTTCACCGCTGTTCGTCGGCATCGACCTCGGCACCTCCGGCTGCCGGGCCATGGCCATTGACCGGGACTTGGAGCCGGTCGCCACCGCCGCGACGGCCTTGCCCCCGCCGCAGCGCCACGGGGCCGGCAGCGAACAGGACGCCGCCATCTGGTGGCGCGCCGTCCAGGACGTGCTGGGCGAACTCATCGGCCACATCGATCCCTCAGCGATTCGTGCCATCGCCGTGGACGGCACCTCGGGGAGTATCGTCCTCAGCGACGACAGCGGCTCACCCGTTGCCCCGGCGCTGCTCTACAACGATGCCCGCGCCCGGGAAGAGGCCGCCCGCATCGCCGAGGCGGCACCCGCCGCCAGCGGCGCCCACGGCGCCTCCTCCGGCCTGGCAAAGCTGCTCTATCTGCAAGCCCATGCCGACAGCCGTCACGCCCGTCATGCGCTCAATCAGGCCGAATGGATCGCCGCCCGCCTCACCGGCCGCTATGGGCTGGGCGATGAGAACAATTGCCTGAAACTGGGTTATGACGTGGTGGCCCGCCGCTGGCCGGACTGGCTGGACGCGCTGGGGGTGAACCGCGCCTGGTTGCCGGAAGTAGTGACACCGGGGACGCCGTTGAGCGACGTAGCGCCCAGCATCCGCGAGCAATTCGGTCTGGCGGCCGACTGCCGGGTCATGGCCGGCACCACCGACAGCATCGCCGCCTTCCTCGCCACCGGCGCCACACAGGCCGGTGAGGCCGTCACCTCCCTGGGGTCGTCCCTGGTGCTCAAGATCCTCTCCAGGCAGCCGCTGTTCGCCCCCCAGTACGGCATTTACAGCCATCGCCTGGGCGCGTGGTGGCTGGCGGGGGGCGCCTCCAACAGCGGCGGCGCGGTGCTGCGCCATTATTTCACCCAAAGCGAGTTGGACACCCTTACCCCGCAACTGGACCCCGACCGCCCCACCGGGCTGGACTATTATCCGCTGCTCGCGCCGGGAGAGCGCTTTCCCAGTTGCGATCCGCAACTGCCGCCGCGCCTCAGCCCTCGCCCGCCGGAGGCGTTGCGTTTCTTTCAAGGCATGCTGGAAGGCATGGCACGTATCGAGGCCGAGGGTTACCGCCTGCTGGCCGAGCTGGGCGCCCCTTCGCCCGTGTCGGTGAGGAGCGTGGGCGGCGGCGCCGGCAATGCCGCCTGGACGCGGATCCGTGCCCGGGCACTCCAGGTCCCCATGCTTGAACCTCGCCACGGCGAGGCCGCCTACGGTGCCGCCCTGTTGGCGGCCGGCCGTTTGCCGTCATGACACTGCTCGCCCCCATCAAAGGCGCCGCTTATCTATGGCGGGGATTCAAGCTCATCGGCCAGGCCGGCCTGCGCCGCTATGTGGCACTGCCGCTCGCCATCAACATCGCCTTGTTCAGCGCCTTGATCTGGTACGGTGCCGATAAATTCGACGCCTTCATAAATCAACTCCTGCCTTCCTGGCTGGAGTGGCTGCATTGGCTGCTGTGGCCGCTGTTCGCGGTCACGGTGTTGGTCGCGGCCTTTTACACCTTCACCATCGTCGCCAATTTTATTGCCGCCCCGTTCAACGGCCTGCTCGCCGCCCAGGTGGAACGGCGCCTCATGACAGGCAAGCCGCCGGAGGCGCCGGGAGAATTTTCGATCCTGGAATCCCTCGGCCATGAAGTGAAGAAATTACTCTTTCTGCTGGGCTGGGCCGTCCCCTTGGGGGTGTTGTTTTTCATCCCCGGGCTCAATCTGCTCGCCCCCTTTGCCTGGCTGGTGTTCAGCGCCTGGATGATGGTCTTGGAATACTGCGACTATCCCATGGGCAACCACGGCATCGCCTTCCGCGAGCAACGGCGTCTATTGCGGGGAAAAGCCTTCATGAACTTGGGATTCGGCACCGCCACCCTGATCGCCACCAGCATTCCCGTCCTCAACCTATTCACCATCCCCGCCGCGGTGGCCGGCGCCACCGCCTTGTGGCTGGAGCACTATGCCGGGGTCATGCCGTCAGAACGGCTTTAAAAGCCCCACAGCGGCAGCAAGTCGGTGAGCAGGATCGAACCATCCCGCACGGCGGTTTCCCGGATGGCGTATTCTTTCTTGATGGTATCGCGGGGCAAGGGCCGGGGATAAGGCGCCCCGCGCGGGGTGATGACACTGGCTACCCGTGGCGAGGTGCCGTCGCGACCGCGGTGGGTTACCACCGCCAGCTCGCCGTTGGCCAGTCGCACGAAACCGCCTGGGGGATAGACGCCCAGTTCCTTGATGAATATCTTGGCCATGTTCTGGTCGATGTCCTTGCCCTGCCCGAGAAAGACCTGGCGCAAGGCATGGGTGGGGAGCATACCGGCGCGATAGATCCGGTCGGATATCTTGGCATGGTAGATGTCCGCCAAGGCGAGGATCCGGGCGCTCTCATGAATTTCATCGCCCTCCGCGACCACCG
>CAZOTG010000124.1:0-6171 GCA_964582585.1 uncultured Chromatiaceae bacterium
CGCCGGCGGCTGACATCGCTATCGCCCCGCGAACGCCAGGTGTTGGACATGGTCATCGATGGCAAATTGAATAAAACCATCGCCAGCGAATTAAATATCAGCAATAAAACCGTCGAAGCCCATCGCGCCCGGGTGATGGACAAGATGCAGGCCCACAACCTGGCGGAGCTGATTCGCCAAGTCGCGCTCATCGACCAGGATCATTAGGGAAAACCCTAATCACCATCGGGGTACGTCCCGATAGCCTCCCCCCCGGCATTTATATATGTTTTCCCTCGAAAGTTAAGAAGGGCTTGCGCCGTAGTCAAGGCGGAGCGGGTAACGGCAAGAATCCGTAAAGGAGGGAGATATGGAACATCGCTGGTACCCTCGACAGGAAATCGACATGCCGGTAATGGTCTATCAGAAAGAAATCGGAATGATCAAGGCGGCGGTCAAGAATATCAGCGCGGACGGCATGCTCGTGGATATGGGTCGATTTGCCATGGCAAAAGGCTCCGTGGTGGCGCTGGCGGGCGCGACCGTGAGCAGATTCCAAAGCCGGATGCTCCATTTGAGGGCATTGATCATTCATAGCAATGACAACCTGGCGGGTTTGATGTTCGTCGGCGACAGGCGCAATGTCGCCGCCCTGCGCAAAAATTTGGAGAAATGGTCCGGTGAAGAAAATTTGCCAAGAGGTGAAATGAACGCCATGTTCGAAAACAGCGGACTCCGTCGCGCGGTGGCCTATGTCCCGATAACAAGCGCAAATTCACATGGTTTTTCATCGTTTGCCTTGACGATCAGATCACTTCGTCGGCAAGCCTGATCGCAATACGCCAATAATCGAAATAAATAAGGAGGACATTATGGAAACGGCAACCGAAGCGAAACAAGGATTACAGATTCAAAAAGCGGCGCCTTCCGCCGAAACGACGCCGTATGAGGAAATGGATCGCCTGTTCGACAATTTCTTCAGACGGGGCTGGATGCGCCCCTGGCGCTGGGAATGGCCGGCGTTTCGTGAAGCCGGTCGGGCCCTGGAGAGCCGCTTCCCGCGCGTGGACGTCATCGACCGCGACAGTGAGATCGTCCTGAAGGCGGAACTTCCGGGTGTTGAAAAAAAAGACCTCGACGTCTCCATGACCGAAGACAGCGTGACCATCAAGGGTAGCACCCGGCATGAGGAGAAGGAGGAGAAGGGCGATTATTACCGCTGCGAGATCTCACATGGCGAGTTCGCCCGCACCGTCGCCCTGCCCACCACGGTTGACAGCGCCAAGGCCAAGGCCGTCTTCAAAGATGGCGTGCTGGAATTGGTGATATCCAAGGTCGAGCCCAGCAAACGCCGCGCCATCACCATTGAATAGGTGGATGCAACATCATCATGGACTGAAAAACAGGAGATAAAAACCATGGGCAAACAAAGCGCCGCGGCAGAGCGCACGTCATCGGAAGAAGGGACCAATCCCTCACCTTTGACGCAAGTGGTGAGAGTGGATGAGGTCAACGCGGAACAAGACCGGCGCATGATCGAGGAAGCCGCCTACTACCTCGCGGAGCAGCGCGGCTTCCAGGGCGGTGAACCCTTGCATGATTAGTTGCTGGTGGAATCGGAAATCGACCACCGCCTGATGGGAATGCGTCCGAATTAATTCATGTGTATTTACACCCCTTACTGCAAAACCGGGGGCATAAATATGCTGACGGGTATCGAGGCATGCAACTACAACAGGAATCAAGTGAGTGACGATCGTCGTCATCGACAACGATGAGGGCATGCGTCACTCGCTGGAGTGGCTGATAGGCTCATTAGGCCATGACGTTCTGGCCTATGATTCGGGTTTGCACTACTTGGGCGACGCCGTTAAGTCGGGCAGACCGGATTGCATTATTTTGGATATCCATATGCCGGAGGCCAATGGAGTCGAGCTGTACGGGATGCTTAAAACTCAATATCCGGACGTTCCGATGATTTTCATAACGGGCTACCCCGATCAGGCCATGGCGGAAAAGGCCCGCGTACTCGAATCGGAGGGATTTTTCACCAAGCCGCTGGATACCGATGCACTGCTGGACTGCATAGATCAAGCAATTATGGGTACCACTCTGCCCTCTGAAGCGTCGGAGATCGATGAGGCGGTGGATGCCGAGCAGGAGCCATTATTAATTAATAAAGTGGCTAGATAACATGAGACAATCATTGGTATTTCCAGTTTTGCCGACCCTTTCATACTCTATCAGTTCGACCGGGCCGGGGACATCCAGCTGATCCGGCCGACCTTCCTCGACGACCAACAGCACGGTGTCTACGCGTCAAGGCACCCCTGCCGCCCCAACGGCATAGGCCTGTCCATCGTCAGGCTGATCAAGCGCGATAAAATCATCCTGGAAATCGCCGGCGTGGACATGCTCGATGGCACCCCGCTGTTGGACATCAAACCCTACATCCCCCGCTTCGACCTCGTACCCGACGCGACCGAAGGCTGGCTGAGCGGAAAGGAGTGGCGACCGAAACCGCGGGACAGGGAATAGGTGACCCATCCAGACCGTGTCATTAATAAGCACAATGCTTTAAATTAGATCCGTTGGATAGCTTGAGAATCTACGTCTGGATTCGGCCAAAAGCGGTCATTTAATCATCACCGCTTTCTTCCACACCATTAATGCTTGCATACTTGTTTTCGTCAATTAATATAGGTATACGGAAATATCAGCCCGTTGCACACAAATAGAAATTTCTAACTCCTCGTTGAAGGCTGGCGGCAGTAACAGGCCGCATCCTTAACTCAAGCATTTGGTCTCGCCTGTAGACTGGTGTGGCTAAGAGGGGAAATAGGTACACCGAATGCTGCTATGGATAGTCGGATTCAGTATTATGGGCAGCATTGGTGCTGTCGCCGGCGCTGCCTTGTTTCTGTTTTTTCCGGAAGGTATCCGCAAGGTTCTCGTCCCCTGTCTGGTCAGCTATGCAACCGGTACGCTGCTCGGCGCGGCGTTTCTCGGCATGATCCCCGCCGGTTTGAAACTGGCCCCGGCGTTCACAGTCACGGCGACGGTGCTAGCCGGCATCATTCTCTTTTTTGTGCTGGAAAAGCTTGTGCTCTGGCGCCACTGCCATGATAGCGAGTGCAAGGTGCATGGTCGCGCCGGCCTGCTAATCCTGGTCGGCGATGCCTTTCATAACTTCGTGGACGGGGTGGTAATCAGCGCCGCATTCCTTACATCGATTCCGCTGGGGATCGTTACGTCACTGGCTGTGATCGCTCACGAGGTTCCGCAAGAAGTCGGTGATTTTGCCATTCTTCTCGACAATGGCTACGGACGCATGAAAGCGTTTCTTCTCAATGGACTCTCAGCCGCCGCCACGCTGCCCGGCGCCGTGCTGGCTTATTTCTGGCTCGAGGAGACGCACGCGGTAGTGCCCTACATCTTGGCGCTCTCCGCGGCGAGCTTCATCTATATCGCTACGGCTGATCTCATTCCAGGGTTGCACCGGCAGGCTACCCCCGCCGCTTCCTTACGTCAGCTCGTGCTACTGCTCGCGGGAGTCGGTACTATTGCGCTTTTTCACCACGGAGGCTGAATCATGAATCCACTGACCGAAACAGAAATCCGTGCGTTAAGCGAGGCCTTAGACGACGAGTATCGCGCCTGGGCAACTTACGACCAGGTGATTACCGACTTCGGCGAGGTGCCGCCGTTCAACAATATCCGCGCGGCCGAGGCGCGCCATATCGATGCGCTTCGCATGCTGTTTGGACGATACGGGTTGCCCGTGCCGGAGAATCCATGGCCGGGAAAGGTTGCGCGATACGCCAGTCCGCGAGCAGCCTGCGAAGCAGGCGTCGCTGCCGAGATCGCCAATGGTGAAATGTACGACCGGTTGCTTAAGGCGACTCCACGCCCGGACATCCTCACAGTGCTGCATAATCTCCAGGAGGCGTCGCAACAGCGCCACTTGCCCGCGTTTCAGCGTTGCGCACAAGACCTCGGGAGTGGCGGACATGGGCGTGGCGCAGGCCGCCATAGGGGTGGAAGGGGACGGGCATGAGTGCCATAGCCGAAAAAGGCGGTGGGTCTTTTCAAGGCATCAAGCTGTTGCTGTGCGAGAATCCGCTGCCACCAATCGACGAGGCCATTGCGGCTGCCCAAGCCGAAGCGCCCAACAGCAATTATTACACCGAGCCGTATTCGGCGCCGTTGCGCCGGCTCATCAGTGAACAGGTTGGTGTCCCGGAACGGCTTATTCATATCAACGCGGGGTCCGAGCTCATCCTGCGTCAGCTTTTTGATCGTTTCGGTCAGAGTGTTCACCTGCTGACGCCAACCTATGTGCTGTTTCCCGAGATCGCTCGGACGTACACCGAGACCCGCCTGCTCCCCGAGCGAAACTTCGCCTTCGACCTCAGTGAGCTGACGGTCCCGGACGGCACTACGCTCGCGGTTATCGTCAATCCCAACAACCCCAACGGCGGCATCTTCGACATGATGCCCTTACCAAACCTTTTGCAGCGCTATCCGGAGACACGCTTCCTGGTGGACGAGGCCTTCATCGGTCTGGCCGGGGAGTCCGTGGCGCACTTGGTGCCCGAGTATTCCAACCTGCTGGTAACACGCACACTGTCCAAGGCCCACAGCCTGGCGGGTTTTCGTGTCGGCTACGGCATATTTCCCGAGACGATCGCCGATGACCTGAACAGCCACAACGATGCCTACCCGCTCGCTCGCCCCAGCCAGGCAGCGGCCATTGCAACGCTTCGGCATGAGGATATGATTCGTGCCCGCGCCGCACGGTTGCATGTCTGGACCGAGGATCTCGCGGCGCAGTTGCGCACCCTGGGTGTGCGTACCTATCCAACCCAGACCTATTTTTTCCTGGCCGACTTCGCACCCCATGATGCGACCGAGATTGCCGACCGGCTCCGCAACCGTGACATCCTGATCAAGCCGCTCAACGACCCGGCTCTCGGTCTAGGCTATATGCGCATCACCACGGCATTGCCCGAAGACAACCGCCGGTTTGTCGATGCATTGCGGGAGTTACTGTCCCGTGCCTAGAGTGGACCCCTTCGATGTCCACCATCAGCGTTATGAGGCGTGGTTTGAAAAGCACGAGGCCGCCTATATCTCGGAATTGCTCGCCCTGCGCCCGTTCGTACCCTGGAAAGGCTGGGGAATCGAAATCGGGGTAGGCAGCGGACGTTTCGCCGCGCCACTGGGGGTGCAGGTGGGCTTGGATCCCTCCACGGCAATGCTGGTCTACGCCGCCGCGCGAGGCATTGAGGTCGTGGAAGGTACGGCCGAAAATCTGCCTTTCGAAACTGGCACCTTTGACCACGCGTTGGTGGTAACCACTATTTGCTTTGTAGATTCCCCTGCGCAGATGCTTGCCGAAGCGCACAGGGTGCTTAGGCCAGGTGGACGCCTGGTTATTGGCTTTATCGACCGGGAAAGCGCTCTGGGACAAGATTATCTGGCACATCAGGCCGAGAGCGTGTTTTACCGCGAAGCCACCTTTTATTCCGCTGATGAGGTGGAGCGACTTCTTCTGGAAACCGGCTTCTCCATCAGCGGATGGGGCCAGACTCTCGCACACTCCCTGCCCGAGACGCGGGAAATCGAACCCTTGCGGCCGGGTCGGGGCCAATGTGCGTTCGTGGTCATGGCGGCAACGCGAGAGACCTGATTAGTGGAAGCGATCATCAAGGTCATTGCCCTTGGAAATGCCTAAAAACAGAATAATCGGGGGTCAAATCACAATTTTTCCTAATATCAGTAATAACTGGGATCTGAGCTGTCCCGGCTTGTTCGGACACACCAATTAAAAGCCGAAAAGGGTACGGAGGGATTAAATTTTAAGCACAAGACCATGAACCTCAGGCTCCGATCCCTTAGCGCTCTCGCTTAGAGGTTAAAACTCTGCCCAAGTGTCGGCATCTCCACTTGCGTGCCCTTCAACAGCGTTGCGAAATGCTCCATCGCATCTTCGTCGCCGTGGACCAGAAAAGTACGGTCCGGTGTGCCGATTTGTTGATGCCAGGCGAGCAGTTCGTTTTGGTCGGCGTGGGCGGAGAAGCCGTTGATGGTATGGATATGGGCGCGGACCCGGACCTCATCACCGAATATGCGTACCTGTTGCGCGCCGTCGATGATGGTCCGTGCCAGGGTGCCGCGTGCGGCAAAGCC
>CAZOTG010000125.1:0-6167 GCA_964582585.1 uncultured Chromatiaceae bacterium
CTCGAAATGACACGTTGAAAAAAGTGATGCACTTGGGGGCGGCACCCTGAGTCCCGTAGGCGGCGCCGAGCATCGCAGCCGGGCTGGGAGGAAAGCGAGCTCTGTTTGAGCGCAGCGAGTTAGCGAGCGCCCAGCCCGGCGAGAAGCGCAGGGAACTCCGCGTCAGCGGAGCGCCGCCTTCGGGCGGCCTTTTCTTTGGTGCACTTTCTTTTGGCCGAGCAAAAGAAAGTCACTCGTGTTCGCGGACGAGACCGCGATTAAATCAATCATCGCCGCAGGCGATTCAATCTTATTCCCACCAGAAGATTAACTACGCCGCCAATCCGTAGTCCCATCGGGACGGTCTTCGAGGATGATGCCTTGCGCCTTCAGCTCGTCACGAATGCGATCAGACTCTTTCCAATTTTTAGCCTTGCGGGCGGTGAGACGCTCTTGAATGAGTCGCTCAATCGACTCTTCCCCATATACAACCTTAGCTTCAAAGCTATCCGATACTAAAACACCATCAACAGCTCCAACGGAAATTTCTTGTTTCAACCATACGCCTGGATCATGCTGCAATATGCCAAGCAAACTTCCCAACTGCCGTAAAATAGCAGCCAATGATTGACCCTCCTTCTTATTATTGCTCGCCTTAACACGATTTAGATCCCGCACCAAATCAAACAACACCGCCACGGCCTCCGGGGTGTTGAAGTCATCATCCATCGCCGCACGAAAGCGCTTACCATAATCACTGTCATCCATATCAACTTTTACATCCGCTACCGCCACATCCCGCAACGCCGTATAAAACCGATCCAAGGCCGCCTTGGCGCTGTCGAGATTATCGGTGGAATAATTGAGCGGACTACGATAGTGGCTGCTCAAAATGAAATAACGCACCACCTCCGGTGAATAGTGCTTCAACACCTCGCGCACGGTAAAGAAGTTGCCCAGGGACTTGGACATCTTCTCCTCGTTGATCTGCACGAAACCGTTGTGCATCCAGAAATTGACGAATTTGTGGCCGGTAGCGCCCTCGGACTGGGCGATCTCGTTCTCGTGATGAGGAAACATCAGGTCCATGCCGCCGCCGTGGATGTCGAAGTGATCGCCCAAACACTGGGTGGACATGGCGGAGCACTCAATGTGCCAGCCGGGCCGCCCCGGACCGAAGGGCGACTCCCAGCTCGGCTCACCGGGCTTGGCCGCCTTCCACAACACGAAATCCAGGGGATCGTCCTTGGCCTCGTCCACCGCCACCCGTTCGCCGGCGCGCAAATCCTCCAACCGCTTCCCGGACAGGTCACCATAGTGTTCAAAGCGGCTGACATCGTAATAGACATCGCCATTGCCCGCCTGGTAGGCATAGCCGCGTTCCACCAGCTTCAGGATCATCTGGACGATGGCATCCATGGAGGCGGTGGCGCGCGGCTCGAGATCGGGCGGTAATACCGCCAGCGCCGCAGCGTCCTCGTACATAGCAGCGATAAAGCGTTCGGTCAGCGCATCCATGGTCTCACCGTTTTCCTGGGCGCGCTTGATGATCTTGTCGTCGATGTCGGTGATGTTGCGCACATAGGTCAGCGCATAGCCGCTGTCGCGCAGGTAGCGCGACACCACATCGAACACCACCATCACCCTGGCGTGGCCAATGTGGCAGTAGTCATAGACGGTCATGCCGCATACGTACAGACCGACCTTGCCGGCCTGGCGTGGCACGAAGACCTCTTTTTGTCTGGTGAGCGTGTTGTAGATCTTCAGCATGGATAATCGCTATTCGCGGATTCAATCGTTATTTTATAGGGTGAACATACAAAACATAACCCGACGACGTCTTCATTGCCCCTTGCACAAGGCCGCGGCGGCCGACAGACGCCGCCGCACCCGCTCCTCGCCCAGCAGGCGCCAAATCCTGTCCATCTCGGGGCCGTGGGTGTCCGAGGTCAGGGCCGCGCGTAGCGGCATGAACAATGCCTTGCCCTTCTTGCCCGAGGCCGCGGACAAGACCCGGCAAAAGGCCTTGAAGTCCCCCTGTTCAACATACTGCAATGCGGACGAAAAAAAGTCTTCACCGGCCTCGATGATGAGCTTGCGGACTTCGTCGCCATAGTTGGGCTGCACGCCGAACAGCTCTTCCGCCAGATGGAAAGCATCGGTGGGCAGGACGATATTGTCGCGAACGGCCTGCACGAAGGCTTGCAACTGGTCGCGGGGGACGATCCGCTCGAGCTGCCTGCCATCCACATCGAAGGTCTCCAGCCATTTCCACAGCGCCAGGTCGTCGCTGGCCGCCACCGCCAGCTTTTGCCAGTGCAGTAATTGCACCGCATCGTAGCGCGCCGGAGAACGACCTAGTTTCCCGGTCTCGAATTCCCTGGCCAGACCGCCCAGATCCAGGTAGTCGTTGTTTTCATAGTGGTGGCCCAGGCGCGCCAGGTAGTTCACCACCGCCTGGGGCAGATAGCCTTCTTCCCTAAGTTCCTTGACGCTGCGGCTGCCGGTACGCTTGGACAGGGGCGCGCCGTCGGCGCCCACGATCATGGCGATGTGGCCGTATTCCGGGACCGGCAGGTCCAGGGCCCGCTGTAATAGGATCTGCCGCGGGGTGTTGGCGAGATGATCCTCGCCGCGCAGCACATGGGTCACTCCCATCAAGGCGTCATCGACGGCATTGCTGAAGAAGAACGCCGGCGAGCCGTCGGCGCGGCGCACGATGAAGTCGCCGATGTCGTCAGTGGCGAAGGACTGAGGCCCGCGCACCAGATCGTGGAACTGCACCACCTGCCCCGCCGGTACCCGGAAGCGCAGGGTGGGCAAGATGCCCTTATCGAAGCGCTGCTGCCGCGCCTCGTCGCTGAGCTGGGCGCAGGTCCCCGCATAGCGCGGCGGCCGGCCGGCTGCCAGCTGAGTCTTGCGCGACAGCTCCAATTCCCGCGGCGAACAGAAGCAGGGATAGGCCAGCCCCTGCTGCACCAAGCGGTCGAAATAGCCCCGATACAGCTCATAGCGTTGCGACTGATAATAGGGTCCCGCCGCACCCTCGACGCCGGGGCCTTCCTGCCAGTCCAGCCCCAGCCAGCACAGGTCGTCCTGGAGGGCCGCGCTGTGCTCATCCTGGCTGCGCTCTTCGTCGGTGTCTTCGATGCGCAACAGGAACACCCCGCCCGCGTGGCGCGCATACAGTGCGCTGAACAGGGCGGTACGCACGTTTCCCAGATGGAGCAGACCGGTGGGACTGGGCGCAAAACGGGTCTTAACGACAGCGGTATTCATGGCGCAGCATGGTAGCGGAAACCGGGCCTCGCCACAAAGGCACCCGCATAAACCGCCTTTCTAGGACGCGACAAACCCTTTATCATTAGCCACTCGTTATCATCGCCTAACATTAAGGACCGTCCCATGAAGAAAAACACCCTGTTCGTCGCCTTGAGTTTTTGCACCCTGTTCGCCGTCGCCCCCCAGGGCGGGAGCGCCGCCGAACAACCGCGGGTGCGCCTGCAAACCAACATGGGTGTGATAGTAGTGGAATTGAATCAAGACAAGGCGCCCAAGACCGTGGACAACTTCCTCCGCTACGTCCGCGAAGGCCATTACGACGGCACCGTCTTCCACCGTGTGATCCCCGATTTCATGATACAGGGCGGCGGGTTTACCGCGGATTACAAACAGAAGGCCGTGCACGATCCCATCGGGAACGAGGCCGACAATGGGCTCTCCAACGACCGCGGCACCCTCGCCATGGCCCGCACCGGCGACCCCAATTCCGCCACCGCGCAGTTTTTCATCAACGTGGTGGACAATGATTTCCTGAACCATACCTCCCCCACGCCGAGGGGCTGGGGATATGCCGTGTTCGGTAAGGTAGTGGAAGGCATGGACGTGGCGGACAAGATCGCCCATACCCCCACCGGCTCAGGCGGACCTTTCTCCAAGGATGTACCGCGCCAGGCGGTGATCATCGAGAAGGCGACCATCGTTTCCGGCGCCGAGTAATCCTGATCTCCGCCTCTTTGTCTGCGATGCCGTGACTCCGACCCTGTTCATCTCGGATCTGCACCTGAGCGAGGAAAGGCCGGAGATCACGGCATTGTTTCTCGATTTCCTGCACATCCGCGCCACTGGCGCAGGCGCCTTATATATTCTCGGCGACCTCTTTGAGATATGGCTGGGCGATGACGCGATCATGCCCTTTTACCAACCGGTGCTTAACGGACTCCGCGGCCTCACCGGCACCGGCGTGCCCGTCTACGTCATGCACGGCAATCGCGACTTCCTGATGGGCGATCTCTTCGTCCAACGAAGCGGTTGCCGCCTGATCCCCGATCCCAGCGTCATCGAAATCAACGGCGAGCGGACCCTGATTATGCATGGTGATACCTTGTGCACCGATGATGTGGAGTACCAACAGCTCCGCACCCATTTGCGCAGTGAAGAAACTCAACGACAATTTCTTGCCTTGCCCATGGAGCAGCGCATTCGCGTGGCCAACCAATACCGCACCGGGAGCCAAGAGCGGAGCCGCTACAAGGCAGAGGCCATCATGGACGTCAATCAACAGGCCGTGATCACGGCCATGTGCGAACACGGAGTACGGCTATTGATCCACGGCCACACCCATCGCCCGGGGATCCATCGCTTCTCCTTGGGCGGGCTGGCCGCGCGCCGCATGGTTTTGGGTGATTGGTACGAACAAGGCAGCGTACTGTCCTGCGCCGCAAGCGGCTGCCATCTGGAAAGCATAGAATAATTCAACTATATGTTTTACAAATAATTTTGTTGGGCGCTAGCTCGTCAATTTCCCGCCACCCCGTATTTACTTTTTACATCCGTTATGCTCAAATAAGTCATTACAAAAATTTATATTGTTCTGGGTCGTGCAGTATTTACCGGGGGACCCTAAAGACCTGATTACCCCAGAGGTGTAAGTCAGGTAGAGGATGAGGGGGTTATGTACGCTACGATTCACAAGCAGCGGCAGATAGACACCCGATTTTGCTGTTTACCGGCAAAGTGGGATCCCATCGCAGCGTCAAATTCCAGCCAGGAATGGAAATTGCTGCCGCTTATTTCCCTGTTGCCCGCCATTCTCTTCAGCCCCGCGAGTCATGCGGAATTCGCAATGAATTTTTCTGGAACGACGACCACGTTTGTCACCCATGGCAATAGCTTCGTTGGCGGCCAATCGCCCTTTACGCCCATGGGGTCAAATCAGGCCACCGGTGAATCGGTGATCGATCCCAGCAATGGGCTTCGCTATTGGCATTACATCTTGGGCGACCCCGCCTCAGGCTTTGCCCAGGAAGTGTATATCCGGGCAACCGGCTCATCCTGTGGTCAATTTACGATATGCTCGGCGAGCGGTGGTACAACCAACTTCGGCGGTAATGTATTAGCGGCGGGCAACAGCGGAAACGGAAATCCCAACGCCATCACTGTACGCCAGGTAATGGGCGGTACCTGGACCGCCGCAACCAATACCTGGACCTGTGACACGGCCTACTGCAGCGAATTCATCAAAGCCGCTTACGCCAACAAGCCCAAAATAACCCAAGGAATAAGTGATCCGGATTTCACTGCCATGTTCATCCTGGATATGAGCGGGGTGGCAATCAGCGACAATTCCACCCCCCTCACGATCACCGATGAAAGCACCGGGGCCACCGGCGCCTCCCTGACCAATGTCCAGTCCTTGACCGATTCACTGACAGGCAATGTCATCTCTTTCGATATGGCCAACGATAGCCAGCTAACCAATGTGAACGGCGGAAGATATATATATAACAATGGTCCGGGGGTATTAGGCGCCCGTGGCACCTATGTGTATGTTGATGGAGGCTATAACCCGTCTAACGTTGATTATTCCCCGTTCCTGGATGACAGCGTGAGCAATCCTTGGGCCTATCCGGCCAGCAAACCGTAACAAAACGCTCTTCCTACCCCTTTAACTTCTCGCCGCTTGTTACACAAGCGGGGCTGATGTTTGTGGTTTGGGCATCCGTTTGACCAGACTCGTATCCTCCCAACGAACGCCGGGTAATTTTGTCGCGAATATTGCGCATGCCCATCAATACCATCGCCATCAGCAGCATCAGATCGACCGCTCCGCCGCCACTGGTCCCTGGTGTAGTAGAGCCCCCACTACCTCCACTCGAGCTATCGCCAGCGGAATCTGCGAGCGCCCC
>CAZOTG010000126.1:0-6145 GCA_964582585.1 uncultured Chromatiaceae bacterium
AAAATTACCCTACCCCTTATCCTTGCCGCACGCTGCGCCGCCCCTCGGCCACATCGACGAAGTAGAGTACGGCCGCACCGAAGACGAATAAGGCCACTACCGCCAGCAAGGACAAACGCGGATTGCCGGTGAACACGCCAACCACGCCCATCAATAGCGGACCCAGCACCACGGCGAATTTACCCAGCATGTTATAGAAGCCGAAGAATTCGCCGGACTTATCCGCCGGGATCATGCTGGCGTACAGGGAACGGCTCAAGGATTGGATGCCGCCCTGCACCAGGCCGATGATGGCGGCCAATACATAAAACTCCACGACCTTGTCCATGGTCATGGCCCACAGGGTGATAGCGAGGTATATCGCAATGGCGATGAACACTCCCGCCTTGGCGCCCAGGCGTTCACCCAGCTTGCCGAACAGCAGCGCCGCGGGAAAACCGACGAACTGGGTAATCAACAGCGCGGTGATCAGATTCTTGGCCTCGAACCCCAAGGACATGCCGTAGTCCACCGCCATGCGGATGATGGTGTCCACGGCGTCGATGTAACACCAATAGGCAATCAAAAACAGCCACACCTCGCGCAAGCGGCGGATATGGTGGAAGGTCGCTATCAGTTGCCGCCAGCCGCCGCGGATCATTTCCGCCATGGCCAGCCGCTCCGCAGGACGCGGCTCCGCGACAAACACCATGACCGGAATGGAAAACACCGCCCACCACACCGCCACCATCACGAACGATACCCGCACCGCCTGCGCGGCATCGGCAAGACCGAAGATCTGCGGCCAAAGGGTCATGATCACGTTGAGGGCGAACAACAGCCCGCCGCCCAGATAACCCAGGGAATAGCCCAGTGCCGATACCACATCCAGCTTACCCTTGGGCGCGACCGCCACGATGAGGGCGTCGTAAAAGACATTACTCCCGGCGAAACCGATGGCAGCCCCCAGATACATCAATGCCCCCAGTTCCCATCTCCCCTGCCCGACGAAATACAGGGCGCCGGTCATCACCACCCCCATGGCGGTAAAGAACAGCAGAAACTTCTTACGCACACCGCCGCGGTCGGCGATGGCCCCCAGCAACGGCGCCAGCATCATGATCACGATGCTGCCGATGGAATTGGCCATACCCAAGCGAAAGGTGCTCTCGGTGACGTCGACCCCGGCACTCCAATAACTCTTGAAAAATATCGGGAAGAAACCCGCCATCACCGTAGTGGCGAAGGCCGAGTTGGCCCAATCATAGAGTGCCCAGGAGATGATGGGTTTGGTGGTTATGCGCATTTGGAGTTTCTATTTTCTACATGGCCATCAGTTTACATGGAACGCCATATTTCACCATTCATCCGCTCCGACTACGCACAGGGAATGAACACCCTTGAGAATTCCCCCATCGCCTTGTCCTCCCGACAAGCCGCGGGGAAGTTCAAGATTCAACAATGCCGGAAATGGTTATACAATGCGCCCGCCTGCAATTAGCGCAGCGCCGGTTCACACTCGAGAAATCCAATGGCCGCCACCTCCGATCACGCCGCGCCTTCGCCTGTCTGCTACCTCCTCGTGGCGGAGAGTGACGCCGACGCCGTTCGGCGGGCCGCCCGGACGCAGGGCATCACCGAGGTATATTGGTTGTCGCAACGCGACTCCCGCTTGGGCTGGATAGGCGAGCGGCGACGGTCGGGCTTGCCCACACCCCATGCCGCCCGCGCCGCCTGGCAGGCGGCGCAACCGATATTCCTGCCCGGCTTGGTGGCCGCTGAAATCCCCGCGCAGCAACGGCACATCGCCCAGGCCAATACCCTGATGGCGGCGGTATTGGACGGCGGCGATTGCGAGACGCTGTTGCTGCAAGCGCCCTATGCCGCACGCCTCGCTCACCGCTTTGAATTGTTGGCCTCCAATTATGACGAAGGCGACCCTCAGGAGATCGTCAAGATCGAGTTCGACGCCATGGAGAACGGCAGGCTCATTGCGGAGAATCTGTGGGTGAAGCTCTCCTGGCTTTCCTACCAAGAGCATGACGCCTCGCTGCGCTTTCGCTTTTCCTTCGGTATGGAGAACTATGAAGACGTGGCCGCCGACCCCGAACGCCAAAGGTACGCGGCAGAGCTCGCCGAGGCGCTCTTTCCCGAATCCGCCGTGATCAGCGCAAACACGCGGCTGGCGGCGTTTCTGCGGGACATGCTCCAAGCAGAGGACGTCACCTATGTGGAACGCATTGTGTATTTCAATGCCCCGGAAGGCGGCGCGCAATTTCATCATGACGTGGAACGCGGCCACCTCGGGGTGGTCTTCGCCCAAGTTTCCGGGCGCACCGCCTGGCTGGCGTTGTCCACGGAGCAATTATTGGATGAGATCCAGCGCTTTCTCGCGCAAGCCGATGCCGAATCGGCCCTGCGAAAAGTCATCCGCCATCCCAAAACCCGCGCCAAGCTCTTCACCCTGGCGCAGGACCGTGCCGCGCTGGCGGCCTATTTGAATGACCGCGACAACGACCCACTGGAACGGCTCATCAACCGCAGCCCGATCTTTGTCCGGCAACTGATCGAGCGCGGCCACGCCCATATCCTGCATCCCGGCGATGTCATGCTGCTGCCACAACACGATATGGCCCATTGCGCCTGGCATGCGGTGTACTGCCTGGACGACCATCCCGGCGAGGCCTTGTCATTCGCCATTCGTCACCCCTGAGTCTCTAGCCCCGCTTTATGATCGCGATGATCACGGCGCCCTCCCCATCGCCGCGCTCTAATATCGCCCGTCGCCTGGGCAAAAATCTCTATATATAATAGGATGATATCCTTGCCCATATACTCGTTATGGCGGACCTGCGAGCCGCTGCCGAAAACCATACTGTGATAACATGAAATCTTTGAGAGTGAGCATGGTTTAAAGGGCGAGTGGCTGTATCCCTTCGCCGAAGACATACGAAATTCATGATGACGAACAAGCTGCACCAATCCAAGCATCCCGCGCTTATCCTGCTCGCCACCCTGTTGCCGCCCCTCACGCTCACGGGCTGTCTGGGACTCAGCGGCGGGAGCGAACTCATCGTCCCGGAGACCACCGGGCCGGCCCCCACCCAGATCCAGATCAGTACGGGCACGACTCCCACCTATTCATGGCGCGTTGGAGCGGTCTCATCCATCTTCGTGGTGCGCACCGCCGACCCTCGCAACCCGGTATGGGGCATCAATGCCCAGGGGGCCGCCGACATCATCTCGTCGCCGGTCGTACATGGCACCGATACCTTTACCGATCCCAACCTGCAACTGATGAGCAGCACGGAGCTTGTCTTGACCAACGGGGTCGAGTACCGGGTCTGCATCTCCACCCAGGGCGGATTCAAGCAGTATTGCACCACCTTCTTCCCCCCCGACGGCACCGGCATCCCCACTACGACGCCGGGAAACAGCCTGGCAGCCAGCAGCCACTCCTTGGCCGTGAAAAGTGACGGCACCGCTTGGGCATGGGGCGCCAATCAGGATGGCCAGATCGGGGATGGCAGCGTCAGTGACAGCGCGACGCCGCTTGCCGTAACGGGTCTAAGTAATGTCATCGCCATCGCCAGCGGCGGCGCCCACAGCCTGGCGGTCACCGCCGACGGCGCGGTATGGAGTTGGGGTGCCAATGCCAGCGGCCAGCTGGGCGATGGTAGCAACACGGACAGCGCCGTACCGCTGCACATTGCAGGCCTCCACGGCATTACCGCCGTCGCGGCCGGCGACAACCATTCCCTGGCGCTAGGCAGCGACGGTACGGTGTGGGCATGGGGCGAAAACAGCAGCGGCCAGCTGGGCGACGGCACCACCGTCAACCGCAACGCCCCGGCAGTGGTGGAAGGACTCGGCGACATCGTGGCCATCGCCGCGGGCAAGGTGCACTCCATGGCCCTGTCCCGGGACGGCACGGTTTGGAGCTGGGGCGGCAATTACAGCGGCCAGTTGGGCGACGGCACCGTAGCCAACACCACCCGCCCGGAACCGATCGGAAAATAAAACCCGAAACCCGAAACAAATTTTATCTCACCCGCCGCACCAACAATATCGCCATCATGAAAAAGAACGCCGTGGGCAAGGCGGCGCTCACCACCGACGGCAGCTTGTACAGCAACCCGGCGTAACCGAACAGTTGGCCCAGCAAATAGAAACCGATGCCCACCAAGGTGCCCACAAAGATGCGCTGCCCTATCCCCACTGAGCGCAGCGGACCAAAAATAAAAGGGATGGACAAAAACACCATCACCGCAGTGGTCACCGGCAACACCAGCTTGTTCCAGAACGCCAGTTGATAATGCTCTGCGCTGAGCCCGTTGTCCCGCAAATAGGCTATATAGTCGAGCAGACCTTTCACTGACAGGCTGTCCGGCTTGACCTCCACGACCTCGATCATGTCCGGTGTCAACAGCGACTGCCATTCCATTTGCTTGAGATGCTGGGTCTCGACGCCGGCGGGATCGATATGGCTGCGCGCCACCTGCCTCAGCATCCAACTGCCCTTGGCGAATTTCCCTGTCTTTGCCTGGGTCACTTCCTGCAGACGTTGCCGGTCATCGAACTCGTAAACGCTAACGCCGCCCACCAGGCCATCGGCCAAGACATCGCGGATATGGATGAACGTCTGGCCGTCGCGGGCCCACAGGCCGTTTTGACTGGTCATGGCGAAACCCTCGGACAAGGCGGCGCTGTGCATGGACTTGGCATAGCGGTCCGTCACCGGGGCAACGAACTCCCCCAAGATCACCGCCACCACCATCCATAACAAGCCCACCTTCATGACTGAAAAGGTAATACGCCCCACGGAAACGCCGGCGGCGCGTATCATCAACAGCTCATTGTTGCTGGCCAACATGCCGAGACCGGTCACACTGCCCAACAGGGCAACCAGCGGGAATAATTGATAGGCCAGGCGCGGCATGGACAGCAGTACATATTGGGCAGCGTCCAGCAAAGTGTAATCGCCCTTGCCCACCTCATCCAATTCCGCCACGAAAGCGCCGAAGGAAAACAGCGCCAGCAGCACCAACAATACAATCAGGGTGCTGCCCGCCACGGTGACGCCGATATACCGATCCAATAATTTCATGACAGGCTTACCGTCCTCACGACAATACCGCCTTCCCGGACAGTCTCAGCCTTAACCACGCCATCCCTACCTGACGCACCATTAGGACCACGATGACCAGGCCCAGCAGACCATGTACCCACCACAGTCCCAATGCGGGCGCGATTACTCCGTGCTCCATCCAGGAACGCGCCACGGCGAGAAAATTCATGTACAAGGCATAGATGACCACGGCAATGAACAGTTTCGCGAAACGTCCCTGGCGGGGGCCGGTCCGGCTGAGCGGGACCGCCAAGGCCGCCAATAATATGGTGGCCAAAGGCATAGCGATACGCCATTGCAACTCCGCCTTTTCATCGAGGCCGGGATTGCCCCATAAGGCGGGGGTGGAACTGGCCATCATCTTGCGGGCACTGGGCGTGACTTGCTGCTCCTCGAGCAACAGGCCGTGCCTGGCGAAATGAATGATCTTGAACTGTGAATCACCCGGCTGTCCTTCATAACGATAGCCGTCTTCCAGGATCAAATAACGGTCTCCGCTTTGGCGATCGACTTCTTGATGGCCACGTGCCGCCGCTATAACGTTCAGCACCCCGTTGCGCCGGCTCTGGATAAACACGTTTTTCATGGTGCGCTTATCGTCGCCCATGTGCTCTACGTAAAAAACCATCTTGCCGCCGTGCAACTCGCGGAAGCGGCCCGCCGCGATACTGTGCACATCCGCGTTTGCCCTGGCCACATCCTGGATCTGATAGCTGAGTTCCTCGGCCCATGGCCCGCCGTAAAGCGAGATGGCCGCCACCACCCCGGCAAACCCGAATGCCAGCCACAGGATGGTGCGCCGCAAACGATCTGTCCCTACACCGCACGCCGTGAGGGCTAACATCTCATTGTCTTTGTAGAGCCGCCCCAAGGCGATCAACACCGCAATAAAGAAGGCCAGGGGCAATATCATGGTGAGATTGCTGAGCGACTTCAGGGCCAGCAATTGGGGGATCACCATCCCCGGCAGTCCGCCGGACTCGGCGTCACTGAAAAACCGTATCAAGCGGTTGCTTACATAAATGACATATAGCACTC
>CAZOTG010000127.1:0-5430 GCA_964582585.1 uncultured Chromatiaceae bacterium
TGATTCGCCACCAGAATGTTGCGGCGGGCGGCGGACGAGCCGGCGCGGCGGCCCAGGAAGCGGACTTAGACTATCTGGATATTCCCGCTTTTTTGCGCCGGCAGGCGGATTGAGGCGGGGCGCGGAGAGCGCGGACAGCTGAGGTGCTCGCCTCACGGCTGGGCATGAATCGCTAGGCAGAAAATGGCGGTTATGCTACCATCCGGCGTGCTATAGCACTGGCCGCGTTTGGAAAATTAAGGCATCAGGAACGGATGATCAGGCAAAGAACTTTAAAAAATGTGATCCGGGCGACCGGCATAGGGCTTCATACGGGAGAAAAGGTATACCTCACATTGCGGCCTGCCGCCGTGGATACCGGTATCGTGTTTCGGCGGGTGGATTTGGATCCGCCTGTAGAGATCCCGGCCCGTGCGGAGAACGTGGGTGATACCACCTTATCCACCTCCTTGGAGTGTCATGGTGCGCGTGTCGCCACCGTCGAGCATTTATTGTCGGCCCTGGCCGGTCTGGGGATCGACAACGCATACGTAGATGTGAGCGCTCCGGAAGTGCCGATCATGGACGGCAGTGCCGGGCCGTTCGTATTCCTGGTGCAATCCGCCGGCGTGGAAGACCAGAACGCCCCCAAGCGTTTTATCCGCATCAAAAAGCCGGTGCAGGTGGAGGACGGCGACAAGTGGGCGCGCTTCGAACCCTTCGAAGGCTTCAAGGTCTCCTTCGCCATCGAATTCGATCACCCTGTCTTCAAGAACCGCTGCCAGGAGGCAGTGGTGGATTTCTCCACCACGTCCTTTGTGAAGGAAGTGAGTCGGGCGCGGACCTTCGGTTTCATGCGCGACATCGAGCTGCTGCGGGAGAAACGCCTGGCCCTCGGCGGCAGCCTGGACAACGCGGTGGTGGTTGACGATTACCGAGTGCTGAACGAGGATGGTTTGCGCTACGACGATGAGTTCGTCAAACACAAGGTGTTGGACGCCATCGGCGACCTGTATTTGCTGGGACGCAGTCTGATCGGCGCGTTCAGCGGTTTTAAATCGGGGCATGCACTCAATAACCGTTTGCTCAGGGCCTTAATGGCCGATGAATCCGCTTGGGAATTGGTGACCTTCGAAGATGCCGCCCACGCGCCGATTTTGTTCATGCAGCCCATGCCGGCGTGACACAATAGCGACAAGCGGGCCGTGGTGGGTGGGTGCCTCCAGCGGCCTAAAATGAGACCAAGTCCGCAAAATTAATCCCCTCTATAAAGTATTCTGTGGGGGCGTCGACAAGTTAGTAGCGCTCTGATCCAAGCAGTATTATTTAGGTTTTTTAATGGGTTTTGCGCGTTGACTGAGACGGAGAAGCGCTGCTTTAAGCTCGGGATCGGCGGTATTGTCGGCGATGCTGGTTATCAGCGCGGCGCTGTGTTCGGACATATTGAATCGGCGGTATACGGTGCGGGTGCGTTCCTCATGGCGGGGTTGTACCCGAATCCGGATTTGAGACAATGCCGGCAGGTCCGTCCGAGCCTTGAGCCGATCAAGCAGTTGCGGGATATGGTAGCGCAGCTTGGCCGCCCAGGCGGAGGAGTCGCAGCCCACCACCAGGGTGTCGCCGTCGATGTTGGCGGCAAGGCAATGGCTGGCGAGGGATACGGGCAGGGCGTCACGGACGGCGGCGGTGATGCGGCGCAGCAGGCCAACGCGGCCCAGCAGCACATTGAGATGGCCGGAGTGGTGTTGCAGCCAGTTGAGCAACGATTTGGAAGGGGCACTTGCCATGATTAAGTTGAATAATAAAGGAATGAACTTCCAAGGGTAAAGACGATGAACATCATTTTACTCGTCAAACGAATGCAGCGCCCGGTGAAGATCCACCTCAGCCGGTCGCGCGCCGTCGCCTTGGTGGTCGCCGTGCTGGTGCTGCCCTTGGCCCTGGCGTCCTACCTGGGTTTTTACTGGGGCAGCCAATACGTTCGCAGCGAGGTCGCGGTCGCAAGCGCCGATGCGAGTGGTGCGGTCGCCGCCCAGACTGCCGCAGGAGACGGTGTCGCCGGCGACGGTGACGTTCAGGAAACTATCAATGCCCTGACATCAAAGCTTGGCGTCCTGCAGGCGGAAGTGATACGCCTCAACGCCTTGGGCAAACGTCTGGTGGAGGTCGCCGGCTTGGAGAAGGGTGAGTTTGATTTTGGGTCACCGCCGCCGCAGGGTGGCCCGGAACAGCCACGCGTCTTGGATGAGGAGGCCTTGCCCTTGCCCGGCCTGGTGAGTTCCGTAGACAGCCTGGATCAGCAGTTGGAAGACCGCCAGCAGCAGTTGAACGTGCTGGAGACCCTGTTCATGAACCGCGATCTCCTGGGCGAGGTTCTCCCCGCCGGACGGCCGGTGAAGCATGGCTGGTTGTCCTCCTATTTCGGTTATCGCATCGATCCCTTCACGGGGCGTCGCACCCGTCATGACGGAGTCGATATCGCCGGGAAGCTGGGCGAGCCCGTCATGGCCGTGGCCGCCGGCGTCGTGACCTATGCCGGCAAGCGCTACGGCTACGGCAACTTGGTAGAAATCAATCACGGCAACGGTTTTGTCACCCGCTACGGCCATAATTCGATGGTTAAGGTGAAGGTGGGGCAGACGGTGAGCAAGGGTCAGGTGGTGGCCTTGATGGGTTCGACGGGCCGTTCCACGGGACCTCACGTCCACTTCGAGGTATGGCGTCGCGGCAGGGTAGTGAATCCGCTGAAATACCTCAACGCCGCCAACTAGCGTCCTGATTCCTGTTTTGACCCGCGACACCAATGTTTCCTCCGCGTGCCTGCCGCGCGGAGTGTTCACCTTCTGACCTTGGTGATAGAATACCCCCTGTTTTTTTGTCCCGCCTGAAATATTTTATTTTTTCATGATCTCGAAATTGTTGAGTAAGGTCTTTGGCAGCCGTAACGAGCGCTTGATCAAGCGCATGTTTGCCACGGTTCAGACCATTAATGATTTGGAAGAAGACATCGCCAAACTGAGCGATGGGGAATTGCGCGCCAAAACCGGGGAGTTCCGGCAGCGCCTGGCCGACGGCGCCCCCCTGGACAGTGTGCTGCCCGAGGCCTTCGCCGTGGTGCGTGAGGCGGGCAAGCGGGTGTTGGGTATGCGCCACTTCGACGTGCAGCTCATCGGCGGTATGGTGCTGCACCAAGGCAAGATCTCCGAGATGCGCACCGGCGAGGGTAAGACCCTGGTGGCCACCTTGGCGGTCTATCTCAACGCCCTGCCGGACAAGGGCGTGCATGTGGTGACCGTCAACGATTATCTGGCGCGCCGCGATGCGCGCTGGATGGGGCCGCTCTACGAGTTCCTGGGGCTGTCCACCGGGGTGATCGTCTCGGGGCAGAGCAACGAGGAGAAACGCGCCGCCTACGCCGCGGACATCACCTACGGCACCAACAACGAATACGGCTTCGATTATCTCCGCGACAACATGGCCTTCAGCGTCGCGGACCGGGTGCAGCGCGGTACCCATTATGCGGTGGTCGACGAGGTGGACTCCATCCTCATCGACGAGGCACGCACGCCGCTGATCATTTCCGGCCCCACCGAAGACAACTCCGATCTCTATGTGAAGATCAACGCCCTGATTCCCAAGCTGAGCAAGCAGGAGGAGGAGGACGGACCCGGCGACTACAGCGTGGATGAAAAGGCCCGCCAGGTGTATCTCACCGAGGAAGGGCATCAGCATGTGGAGGAGATGCTGGAACAGGCGGGAATGCTGGCGGAAGGGGCCAGCCTCTACGACGCCGCCAACATCAGCCTCATGCATCATCTCAACGCCGGTTTGCGCGCCCATGCCCTGTATCACCGCGACGTGGAATACATCGTGCGCGACAAGGAAGTGATCATCGTGGATGAATTCACCGGCCGCACCCTGCCCGGCCGCCGCTGGTCGGAAGGCCTGCACCAGGCGGTGGAGGCCAAGGAAGGGGTGCCGATCCAGAACGAAAACCAGACCCTGGCATCCATTACCTTCCAGAATTACTTCCGGCTCTACGACAAGCTGTCGGGCATGACCGGTACCGCCGATACCGAGGCCTACGAGTTCCAGCAGATCTACGGTTTGGAAGTGGTGGTAATCCCCACCCACCGGCCCATGGTGCGTCAGGATCACGGCGATCTGGTATATCTCACCCCCAAGGAAAAGTTCGAGGCCATCATCGAGGACATCAAGGACTGCAACCAGCGCGGTCAGCCGGTGCTGGTGGGTACCACTTCCATCGAGACCTCGGAGTATCTGGCGAATCTATTGGATAAGGATCGCATCAAGCATCAAGTCTTGAACGCAAAGCAGCACGAGCGCGAGGCCCAGATCATCATCGATGCCGGGCGCCCCGGTGCGGTGACCATCGCCACCAACATGGCGGGCCGCGGTACCGATATCGTGTTGGGCGGCAGCCTGGAGGCGGAGATCGCCGCCTTGGGAGAGCAGCCTGACGCGGCCGCCGTGGAGCGGATCAAGGAGGATTGGCAGCAGCGCCACGAGCAGGTGCTGGCCGCCGGCGGCCTGCATGTGATCGGCACCGAGCGCCATGAGTCGCGGCGTATCGACAATCAGTTGCGCGGCCGTTCCGGCCGTCAGGGTGATCCCGGCTCGTCGCGCTTTTATCTGTCTTTGGAAGACAGCCTGATGCGTATCTTCGCCCCCGAGCGGGTGAAGGGGCTGATGCAGAAGCTGGGTATGCAACAGGGTGAGGCCATCGAGCATCCCTGGGTGACCCGTGCCATCGAAAATGCCCAGCGCAAGGTGGAAGGCCACAACTTCGATATCCGCAAGCAATTACTGGATTACGACGACGTAGCCAACGACCAGCGCAAGGTAATCTACGAACAGCGCAACGAGATCATGGCCGAGGACGATATCTCGGATACTATCAAGACCATCCGCGGTGACGTCATCAACGGTGTCATCGATACCTACATCCCGCCGGGGAGTCTGGACGAGCAATGGGACATCCCGGGTCTGGAAGAGGCGCTGGAACAGATGGGGGTGAAGCTGCCTATCGCCGCCTGGCTGGAGGAAGATCACGACCTCCACGAGGAGACCCTGCGCCAGCGCATCCTGGAAGTGGTGGAGAAGGCCTATGCGGAAAAGGAGGCTCAGGCCGGTGCGGAGGTGATGCGGCATTTCGAGAAGGCGGTGATGCTGCAGGTGCTGGATTCCATGTGGAAGGAGCACTTGGCCGCCATGGACTATCTGCGCCAGGGCATCCACCTGCGCGGCTATGCCCAGAAAAATCCCATCCAGGAATACAAGCGCGAGGCCTTCGAGCTGTTCACCCAGTTGCTGAACCGGATCAAGTCCGAGGTGATCAGTGTCCTGACCAAGGTGCGGGTGCGGGCCGAGGAAGATGTGGAGGCGGTGGAGCAACAACGCCGTAGTACCGCGACCATGACTTATCAGCAT
>CAZOTG010000127.1:5440-6128 GCA_964582585.1 uncultured Chromatiaceae bacterium
TGCGGCAGCCGGTGGTAGTGGTGACGGTGTTGCCGCCGCTGACGATCAGGAGAACCATGCCCCCTATGTGCGCGAGGGGCGCAAAATCGGCCGCAACGAGCCCTGTCCCTGCGGTTCGGGCAAGAAGTACAAGCAATGCCACGGACGGATTGAATGAAGCTCAGTTTCGAGTTTCGAGTTTCGAGTTTCGGGTTGACCGGGTTTAGGCTCTTAACTCGAAACCCGAAACTCGAAACTCGAAACTGATATTTATGGCCGTCGGTTTAAGTGCTCTTCCCGTTCTATTGCCCGTGCCCGGCCTGCGGCTCGGCACCGCGTGCGCCGGCATTAAAAAGCTGGGGCGGCGCGATCTGGTGGTGATGGAGTTGTGCGAGGGCGCCGCAACCGCCGCTGTGTTCACCCGCAATGCTTTTTGCGCCGCGCCGGTGACGGTGGCCAAACGCCACCTGGCACAGCATCCTCCCCGTTATCTGTTGATCAATACCGGCAACGCCAATGCCGGCACCGGCGAGCAGGGGATGCAGGACGCGCTGCGCTGTTGCCGTTCCCTGGCCGAAACGGCAGGGGTTGCGCCGGAGCAGGTGCTGCCCTTTTCCACCGGCGTCATCGGCGAGCCCCTGCCAGTGGAAACCATCACCCGCGCCTTGCCTGCCGCCTATGGTGCCCTCTCCGATGAGGGATGGGCGGA
>CAZOTG010000128.1:0-6126 GCA_964582585.1 uncultured Chromatiaceae bacterium
TTCCTGGATCAGGTCGAGGAACTGCAGGCCACGGTTGGTGTATTTTTTGGCAATGGAAATCACCAGGCGCAGGTTCGCCTCCACCATCTCCTTCTTGGCACGGCGGGCCTTGGCTTCACCGATGGAGATGCGGCGGTTGATGTCCTTGATCTCGGCGATGCTCAGGCTGCAATTCTCTTGAAAAGCGCATAGCTTTTCCTGGATCCTGCGGATCTCATCGGCATGTTCGGCCAAGGTCGCGGCATAGCTGTGCTTGCCTTTGATTTCTTTATCGAGCCAGTTCGGGTCCGTTTCGTGGTCCGGGAAAGAGGTGATGAATTGCTTGCGCGGCATATGGGCCGCGTTGACGCAAATATCCATGATTTCCCGTTCATGGGCGCGGATGCGGTCCACGGTATTGCGCAGGTTGGTTACCAGACTGTCGATAAACATCGGTGCCAGTTTGAGTTCCATGAACTTAACACCGATCTCATCCAAGGCCTTTTTGGCCTTGTTGTGATCCTTGCCCTGTTTGGCGACGGTCGCTGACCATCGGTCGTGCAGTTCCTTCATCGCTACAATCCGCAGCCGAACCTGTTCCGGATCGATATTGTTGTCAGAGTCCGAGCTATCGTCTTCGTCGGTGTCTTCTTCCTCTTCGTCGTCCATATCAGCCGCTTCTTCGTCCGACACGTTTTGAGTTATGGCGGCGGGTTCGGGGATATCTTGGTCGAGATTAGGGTCGTTGATGCCGCGGACGACTTCGCCCATGCGCACTTCACCGGCCTCGACGCGATCGTATACCCGCAGCAGTTCGGCGATGGTTTGGGGGTAATGCGCCAAGGCAGACAGCACCTGGATCTCGCCGTCCTCAATGCGCTTGGCGATCTGGATTTCACCTTCGCGAGTCAGCAGTTCTACGGTACCCATCTCCCGCATATACATGCGCACGGGATCGGTGGTGCGCCCGAATTCGCTGTCAACGGTGGCAAGCGCCGCCGCCGCTTCTTCAGCGACGTCCTCATCGGTGACCGGGGTGTCGGCCAGCAACAGGCTGTCCGCGTCCGGAGCGATTTCGTGAACCGGAATACCCATGTCGTTGATCATGGCGATGATGTCTTCAATTTGCTCGGGATCGATGATTTCATCCGGCAAATGGTCATTGACCTCGCGATAAGTCAGGAAACCCTGCTCCTTGCCGCGGGCGATCAACAACTTCAATTGTGACGCTTGTTGTTCGTAGTTCATTACCTGTACCTGTACAACATTCAGAAGTTTAAAATTAGCCGGGCATTCTACCCCACATCGCCACTGGCTGCGAATCCTTCCTTTACTGAGCCGTCGCCGGAGGACTGCCGGCGCAACGGCGCTGCAATTCCACGAATTCCGCTTTTTCCGCCGGGCTCAGTCCGTCCCGCTGCCATTTGGCGTGCAATTCCTCGCGGCGCTGTTCCGCCAGCCGGCTATCCAGCCACTGGACGACGCCCCGGAACTCTGCTTCGAGGCCGTCCGGGGGGAGGAGGGGGTCCCATTTGGCCAGTTCGGCAAGCTGTTTCCCCTCCGGTGTGTCCCGCCACCGCTCCAAGACCGCTCCGCTATGGAGATGGGGCTGTGCCTGCAGCAATTCAAGCAAAGTGACCAAAAGGCGTACCCCGGGGATATCCAGCCCTTCCCAGCGCAGTGGTTCGCCGGCCAGTTCCGCCAGTTGCGGGGCATGTAACAACAGCCCGATTGCCGAGCGCAGCGGCGACAAGGCCGGACGCTGGGCATGGTTTTGACGGGATTTCGCTTGAATGGTCCTCTGAGAGCTGGTTTGCGGCCGTGCCATGCCCAGGTTTTGCGCCACCACGCCGGCGTCGAGTTGAGCCAATTCTCCAAGCTTAATCATCATCATATGTTTCAATACCCCGGCTGGTAACTTTGACAGCCACGGCTTTGCAAGTTCCACGAGCCGAGCTCGGCCTTCCATGCTGGATATGTCGGCCTGCCGGGTGAGTACTTCATAAAAATATGTGGAAAATGGGACGGAATGCGCAATTCGCTCCTCAAATTGCCCTTGACCTTCTTTTTGGACCAGGGAATCCGGGTCTTCCCCCTCCGGCAGGAACAGGAAACGGGCTTCGCGGCCTTCCCGCATGGCGGGGAGCAGGTTTTCCAAGGCCCGCCGGGCGGCGTCCCGGCCGGCGCGGTCGCCGTCAAAGCAGAACACCACGTTCGGCGTCAGGCGAAACAGGCGGTCCACATGGTCGCTGCTGGTGGCGGTGCCCAGGGTGGCGACGCCGTAGCGGATGCCATGTTGGGCGAGGGCGACCACGTCCATATAGCCTTCCACCACCAGTAGCTTGTCCAGGCGGCGCAGGGCCTTTTGGGCCTCATGGAGGCCGTAGAGCTCCCTGCCTTTATGAAAGACCGGCGTTTCCGGGGAGTTGAGGTACTTGGGGGTGCCCTCTTTATCCAGGACCCGTCCCCCGAAGGCGATGACCCGGCCGCGCCGGTCCCGGATAGGGAACATGATCCGGTTGCGGAAGCGGTCGTAGTAGCCTTCCTTGTCTTTTTTGACGATCAGGCCCGCTTCCAAGAGCAAGGCCTGGTCCTGGGAGGTCTTGCCGAGCTCACGCAGCAGGTTGTCCCATCCCGGCGGGGCGAAGCCGATGGCGAATTCCGCGGCGGTGGCTCCGCTCAGGCCGCGCTGCTTAAGGTAGTCAACGGCTTGAGGATAGTGACGCAGTTGCTGGCGGAAAAACTGCGCCGCTTTGTCTAGGATGGTATACAGCGGCTCGTGGGAGGGGGCGTCGTCTGCCTGGTGGGTGGATTGCGGTACTTCCATCCCCACCTTGGCCGCCAGTTCACGAACGGCATCGCCGAAGTCCATATGTTCGTAGGCCATGAGAAAACCAAGGGCCGTGCCATGGGCGCCGCAGCCGAAACAATGATAGAACTGCTTGGTGGGGCTGACGGTGAAGGAGGGGCTCTTTTCTTCGTGGAACGGACAACGTGCCGTATAGTCGCGGCCTGTCTTGCGCAGCGGCACGCGTGAGTCGATGAGCTCCACGATGTCCACGCGGTTCATGAGTTCATCGATGAATTGCTGGGGTATGCGGCCGGCCATGAGGGAGGATTGTATGCCGACGGAGCGGAGGGCGTCAGCTTGTTATCGAACTTTCCGCCGGGAGATCAGGGGCTGAGTTTCTCTTTTACCTTGCGGCTGACCAGCCCCATGTCGGCGCGACCTTGGAGGCGAGGCTTTAGCAAGCCCATGATTTTACCCATATCCTGGGGGGTGGTGGCGCCGCTGGCGGTGATCGCCTCGGTAATGACGGCATCGATCTCGGCTTCGCTCAGGGCCGCCGGCAGGTATTCTTGAATGACCGCCACCTCCGCCGCTTCCTTATCGGCCAGTTCCTGGCGGCCCGCCTGTTCGAATTGAGCGATGGAGTCGCGGCGCTGTTTGGTCATCTTGTCCAGCACCGCGAGAATATCGGTATCGGAGAGGGTGATGCGTTCGTCGATCTCGCGTTGCTTGATGGCGGCCAGGATCAGGCGGATGGCGCCGAGACGATCTCTGTCCTTGGCGCGCAGCGCCGCCTTCATATCCGATTCGATGCGTTGCCTCAGGCCCGCGGTGGTCTCACTCATGGAAACGAAATCAGTAGAGGCGTACCCGATTCATGCGGTCCCGCTGCATTTTTTTGAGGTGGCGCTTGACGGCGGCCGCGGCTTTGCGCTTGCGGACGGAGGTGGGTTTTTCATAAAACTCGCGGCGGCGGGTCTCGGTGAGGACGCCGGCCTTTTCACAGGTGCGTTTGAAGCGGCGCAGCGCAACTTCAAACGGTTCGTTCTCGCGGACTCTAACTGATGGCATATATGCTCTAACCTCGTTGTTACCCTAGCGATAGGGAAATAAAAACCATTGGCCAGCCCTGGCCAAGGCGCAACAGTCTAGCGGGACGCCGACTGGTATTCAAGGGGCGCCGACGGATGTGCCTGGGATGAGCAGATCGGACAGGAGGGGTCGCCCTTTAGGGTGGAAGTGCGCCACCGCAGGGTTCGTGCGTCTATTTGCAGCAGACGACCCTGCAGGGTTTCCCCAAAATTCAGAAGGATTTTGATGGCTTCAATGGCTTGGAGGCTGCCGATGACGCCTGCCAGTGGGGCGAGGACCCCTGCCTCGGCACAGGTTTCCTGGGGGTCGCCCTGGTCGGGGTATAGGCAGTGGTAACAGGGGTTGGGAGATATATCAAAACGGAAGCTGGTGATCTGCCCCGCCATGCGTATCACCGAGCCTGAGATGAGGGGCGTCTTTAGGGCGACGCACGTGGCATTAAGGGTGTGGCGCGCATGAAAATTGTCTGTTGCATCAATAACTAAGTCAGATTTTCCTACTTCCGCATCCAGGTATTCGCCTGCCGATGCGGCGGGAAGGGTGACCACTCGCACCTCGGGGTTGAGGGCCTGTATGGTTTCCGCCGCCGAGGCGGTCTTCTGACGGCCGATATCCCCGGTCTTGTGAAGAATCTGACGATGGAGGTTGGAGAGGTCCACCACATCATGATCGCACAGCGCCAGCGTACCTATTCCACTGGCGGCGAGGTACATGGCGATGGGCGATCCCAACCCTCCCAGGCCGACCAATAAAACCCTTGATTTTAAAAGTTTTTCTTGTCCATCGAGATCGATCTCCGGGAGCAGGAGCTGGCGGCTGTAGCGGAGGAGTTGGCTGTCATCCATGTGCTGCAATCTCGGCTGCAGGATTACTCGGGAGAGTAGGCGTAGACCTCGGCTTGCGGGGTGCGGCCGTCGTCGGCCCACCCGCCTACCAGGTAGATGTTGTTCTCCCAGGTGGCTACGCCCATGGCGGCCCGTGGCGCGGGGATGTCGGCGATGCGCTGCCAGCTCCCCGAGGCCGAATCGAAGCGGGCGGCACGATTATGTATATTATCAGTGCTATAGCCGCCGAATATATAAATTTGCTCCCTAAACATACATGCGCCAAGGCCTGCGGCCGGCCAGGGTAAGGTGTAACGCTCATCCGTGAGCCAGCGGTTTTGGGCGGGATCGTAGCGTTCCACCAGGGTGAAATTGTTGAATCCTTCGGGGGTGAAGGCCACGCCGCCCATGGTGAGGATGGCGCCGTCCGCCACGACGGCGGCGAGGGCGAAGCGCGGTTGGAGTAACGGCGCTATTTCCTCCCATCCCCCCTTAGCAGGGTTGAGTCGCTCACAAAAATCGAAGCCGGGGTCGGTCTTGGGGCCGGCTTTGGTGGCATCAGGATGATGGCCCCCCAGTACATAGATCTCTCCATTCAATACTGCGACGGCAGGATAATCATGGGGCATTAGCAGATCGGGGCCGCTTTCCCAAGCGTCTGTTTCTGGGTGATAAATTTCAACTGTGGTAAGGAATCTAAACTGACCATTCTCCTGCTTGAATCCTCCGCCCATCACATAAATGCGATCATTGATGACGGCAGTGACGGAGCCGGAGCGGAGTGTCGGCATATCGGCGCGCTGCTCCCATGTGTCCATTGTAGGATCGTAGGCAAATACGGTGTTAAGGCTGGCAAAGTGGGGCCCTCCGCCGCCAAAGACGTAGATTTTATTTTTATAGGTTGCGGGGGGGCAGTGAGAACGGGCGTGTACTATAGGTGTTTTGGTTGTCCATTTGCCGGCATTGGGGTGGATTTGTAGTGGGTTCATTGGGTTCCGTAGCAACTGTAAGATTGTGAAATATAGGAAAAACCACTTATTTGAGATAGGAATTAGCGTCTTTACTTGCAAGGTGAATTCTGACAGTATAAATAGCTACGAGTATTGGCGCAAAGACTTAAATCACAGGGCCGTCTCTGGTGGGAAAAGGTTCGTTTGCTGGATAGATTGGCCTGCGATAATGTGTCGACGATCTTTAAGGGTTTTCTAAGGATTGTCGATATATACTTAGTGAAGCGGTCAGTACTTCACAAGTTTGGTAGCGTCAACAGGGATGTGTATTCAGCTTATGCAAGGAACGCGGCCTTATATCCTTAAGGCCGGTTTTGGCTGTGGGGCTTCTGCCCACAAGCCATAATAGTAAGTAGTATGTAACAAGAGTACGCCGTATTCGCCCTATTTAGTAGTACAGCGACTGCGGTGGGAGGTGAGTACAGCAGTT